>JBKPBA010000410.1:0-4210 GCA_046726675.1 Chloroflexota bacterium | reverse complement strand
TTACAGGGCGGTGCTTTTGACGCATAACGAAACCTCGACAGGTGTAACAAATGACCTGGAAACGCTGGCAGCTCTGATCCGCCTACTCAGCACCGATACGCTCATCGTTGTCGATGCTGTTAGCTCACTTGGCTGCGTACCGCTGGAAATGGATCCCTGGGATATTGATGTCGTCTTCACGAGTTCACAAAAGGGCTGGATGACTCCACCTGGCCTGATGATGCTTGCTGCCAGTCCCCGCGCATGGGAAGCCAATAAAACTGCGAAGTTACCGCGTTTCTATTTTGACTGGGAACTGGCTCGTAAGTACTTAGCGAAATGGGAACATCCAACTACACCGCCTGTCTCGCTGTTCTATGCTTTGGACCTGGCACTCGAGAAAATGCTGGAAGAGGGTCGAGAGGCTATCTTTGAGCGACATCAGCGGATTGGTGAGTACGTGCGCTGGCGGGCTAAAGAGATGGGACTGCGATTGCTCGCTGACCATAAAAATGCCTCGAATACCGTTACGGCCGTGCTCATACCCGAAAGTATCGATGCGAAAGCGCTGCTAAAGATACTGCGCGAGGAGGATGGCGTGGTCTTTGGCGGCGGCCAGCAACAACTGGAAGGAAAGATTTTCCGCGTGGGACATCTCGGCTTCTTCGAAGAAGTAGACCTGGTCGAGGCAATGGATAAAGTGGAGATGCGCCTGCGAGAGTTCGGTTTTACTGCTTGAAAGAGGGAAAAGGTCACGTGGAAGAAGAAATCAACATACTTATTGCTGATCGCATCGCGCAGGAGGGCATTGATCTCCTGCGCTCACAGCTTCCTGAGGCACACATAGACGTTCATCTCGGCCTTAAGCCAGAGCAATTGAAAGGCATGATAGGCAACTATACCGCGCTTGTTGTCCGCAGTGAAACTCAGGTGACGAGCGAAATACTGGCAGCCGCCGATAAACTCAAGATCGTTGGACGCGCCGGAGTTGGTGTTGATAATATCGACATCGAAGCAGCTACACGCCAGGGCATTATGGTTGTCAATTCGCCTACGGGAAACATCGTCGCGGCTGCGGAACATACCATTGCGATGCTGATGGCATTGGCACGGCACATTCCTGCTGCCAGCAGCAGCACTAAAACAGGGAAATGGGAAAAGAGTCGCTTCCTGGGAGTTGAAGTGCGAAACAAAATACTCGGCATTATTGGCCTTGGGAAGGTCGGTACAGAAGTAGCACGACGCGCACAAGGGCTAGAAATGCAAGTGATCGCCTTTGATCCCTACGTAGCTCCAGAACAGGCTCGCAAGCTTGATGTCACCATGCTGAGCATGGAAGAAGTGCTCCAACGGGCCGACTTTGTGACGCTGCATACCTCGCTTACCAGCGGTCCACAAGGAACTCGCGGGCTTATCGGGACGCATGAATTACACCTGCTCAAAGCTGGAGCGCGACTGATCTACTGTGCGCGAGGTGGATTGATTGATGAAGAAGCCTTGCTCAATGCACTACAAGAGAACCGCCTGGCGGGAGTCGCGCTCGATGTCTTCAGCCAGGAACCAGTAGGCGATAATGAGATCTTGAAGCGACTGCTCGCACACGAGCGAGTGATCGCTACTCCACACCTGGGAGCTTCAACCGAAGAGGCTCAATTGGGTGTCGCTACAGATGTGGCTGAACAAATTGTCGCAGTCTTACGCGGCGGTTTTCCGCGAGCAGCAGTTAATGCGCCTCTGATCCTGCCTGAAACCCTGAACATATTGCAACCGTATATGCACCTGGTTGAGCAGATGGGACGTTTGTACACACAACTCCAACCCGGGCCGCTAAACAAGATCGAATTATCCTGCAGCGGCGACATAGCCAATAACGATTTGCGTCCCTTGCAAGCAGCGCTTATCAAAGGGTTGCTTGAATCGGTTTCAGATGCGCATGTAAACATGATTAATGCGCCGTTGCTGGCAAAACAGTGGGGATTAGAGATCAATGAACAGAAATCAACTACCCCAACCGAGTTTGCCAACCTCGTCACCATACGCCTCATGCATGCTAATGGCTATAGCTCTTCTTTCGCGGGAAAGCCTGGCTCCGGTGATGACTATGTCGAGGTGATAAGCGGAACGGTGATGCATAATGAACCACGTATTGTGCGTATTGGCCGTTATTGGACTGAATTTGTACCAGAGGGCTATATCCTTTTTTGCCGCAACCCTGATCAACCTGGCATGATCGGACGTGTTGGCACCATCCTGGGTAAAGCCAACGTGAATATTCGCCACATGGACGTGGGTCCCAGCGTTCGCGCTCCACATACCAGAGACCCTAAACGTTCTCCTGATACCGCTCTGATGATCATCTCCGTAGATGATCCCATTCCCGACTGGGCAATTGAAGAGATCAAGGGTACTGGGGATATTTTTGGTGTGACTTTAGTGAAAGTGTAGTTACTTCTACTCCTGGCGGGGGCATGATTTCGAGGGCGGGGGCTGGCACCAATCCATCTCGCCAACGACGCTGGCGCGTCAGTTCTTACCCGTTCTGACAACGCTGCTGCGCAGCTAGCTCACGCTCAGTCAGAACGAGAGGCAACTGCTGCGCAGTCAGGCGAGATGCAAGGAGAAGCCCCGCCCCTACTATACACGGGCTTGTCTGAGCCAGTAGGTAACTTATTCGTCCTGTAAACGTATGAGTTCTATACGTATATGGTTTATACGAACGAACGGCGACATCTTGAATGCATTTAAGCAAAGCAAAAACTCGCTTAATCTCATGAACATTGACGCGAAAAGTAGGAGAGAAAGAATTTTAAATGAAAATAACAGCTCCATTGAAGAGCAGAGATAAACTTCACTTCACACCTACAAGAGGGCAGGCCCGTTTTGGTTTTACCATTTTGTTTATCATCAATGTGCTCAACTACGCGGACCGCTATGTACTTCCTGCTGTATTGCCGAAAATCCAGGCAGACATGGGGTTGACGCCGCTCCAGGAAGGCCTGCTTGGATCATCGTTCCTATTCGTTTATGCGCTTGCGACATTGCCGCTGGGAGTTTGGGCAGACAGGAGTATACGCAAAAATATTGTTGCGCTGTGTGTAGGAATCTGGAGTGTTGCGACTGTACTGGCAGGTATTACAGTTAATTTCTTGCAATTGTTCAGCGTGCGCTCTGTGTTAGGTATTGGTGAAGCCGGCTATGCTCCAGCGTCTCTCTCGCTACTTGGCGATTTTTTCTCTAAAGAGAAACGCGGTCGTATCCTGTCTTACTGGTCGGCAGGCACTTTACTCGGCGCAGCTATCGGCTTTACCCTTGGCGGCCTGGTTGCCGATGCACTTGGCTGGCGATTCGCATTTTTTATTGTCGGTATTCCTGGGCTGATCGCCGCTTTTCTCGCATGGCGTATGCTCGAACCTAGACGCGGCGCATTTGAAAACATTGAGGGCGGCGAACACGAAGCCGATAGAGTTCAAGCGAATGGTAGTAGCGGAAAAGATTTCCAGGGATCATTGAAAAAACTGGGCCACATTACAACATACTGGACAATAGTAGCCGCGCTTGTGTTTAGTTTCTTCACGATTGGGGGCACCTCGTTCTGGCTTCCAACGTACTTTGTTGATGCATTTCATCTGAGTGTAGGCCTCGCAGGGTCAATCTCTGGGGCAGTGCTGGTCGGCAGTGGATTGATTGGAACAGTAGCTGGAGGCTGGTTAGCTGACTATGTGCAGAGGCGTCGACCTGAGGGACGTTTGTTGGTTGCGGCATGTGGTTTTCTTGTGGGAGCACCAATGGTGTTGATTGCTCTGTTGATTCACAGTCTACCACTCTTCATCTCAGTGTTTGTGCTAGCCGCCATTTCGCTCAACTTCTGTACCGGGCCATTGAACGCTGTCATTCAGGATGTGATTGCTCCCGCGTTGCGAGCCACCGCCATTGGGCTGTCGCTGCTACTTGCGCATTTACTTGGAGACGCAGCAGCGCCTTTTGTGATTGGCGCAATTGCAAATAACACTTCACTAGGTTTTGCGCTCACTGCTACGGCGCCTACATTCCTGTTTCTTGCTGGGCTGGCCTGTCTCATTGGATTGAGAATGGTTGCACGTGATATGCATCGTATGCAAGTGCAGTTGCGTGCAGTGGAAAAATAAAACGACCTCTATCGTTGGGATAGAGGGTACCCGCCCGTGCGTTTTCTTCTCAACGCCCCTGGCGCCTTGCCTGACCACACACTTCC
>JBKPBA010000409.1:0-7192 GCA_046726675.1 Chloroflexota bacterium | reverse complement strand
CATTGAGCTGGGGAAACCGGCAGAAAGGTGCCGCCTGCTGGTGGACTAACAAACAACATGCACAGAAAGTATCTCCTGAGATACCCTCTGCACATCTCAGGCACTCACTTCTTCGCGTAGAGGGAAGAACTCATGCTCTTCTGCGGTAGTCATGATGCAAACCACCCAGGACTGGGAAGGAGAGAAGCTTGCCCCTTTCGTAATCTGGTGGAATTGGCACCATGTTGGGTTCGGGAATCTGCTGCCTGATCCCTTGATGCGGCCGGGCTTGGTTGAAGTAATGGACATATGCGTTGAGTACGAGCTGGAGTTGCTTCTCATGCAAGATGAGCAGGTGATCGAGACGCTCACGCCGCACACTGCCCAAAAACCGTTCACAGATGGCATTCGCTCGTGGAGCTTGATACGGTGTTTTGAGAATCTTGATCCTACTCGTTTGTGCAACCCGAGCGAAGCACGCCCCAAACTTGCTATCGTTCTCCCGAAGAAGGTATTTCGGCCCCTGTCCATACGCCGTGGCTTCCCGAAGCTGTTGTGCGGTCCAAGCAAAGGAACGAAGTAGCTCAGATGTGATAGAGTAAAAGCAGATACATCACCCACTCAACCTAGAAAGAAGGCTGTTTCATGAGTAACTGGGACAAGCAAGCGTCGAACAACCCGAAGTTCACAGGCAGCGAAGTGGCCCCCTCGCTCCTGGCCTCGCTGGAGTGGCGCGCCATCGGCCCCTTTCGCGGTGGTCGCGTGGTAGCTGGGGCAGGCGATCCAGTCAACCCACAAGTATTCTACTTCGGCTCCACTGGTGGAGGCGTCTGGAAGACAACCGACGGTGGTCAGTACTGGGAGAACATCTCTGATGGATTCTTCAAACGAGCTTCGGTTGGCGCTATCGCTGTCGCCGAATCTGATCCCAACGTGATCTATGTTGGTATGGGCGAGACAACGATTCGCGGCAATGTCTCTCACGGCGATGGAGTCTACAGGTCAACCGATGGCGGTCAAACCTGGACGCACCTGGGCCTGGAAGATACTCGCCAGATTGGAAAGATCCGTATCCATCCTCATAATCCCGATCTACTCTACGTCGCCGCTCTCGGACACGCTCACGGCCCCAATAGGGAGCGCGGCGTCTTCCGCTCCCGCGATGGCGGCAAGACCTGGGAGAACATTCTGTTCCTTAACGAGGAGGTCGGCTCGCACGATATCGCTCTGGACCCCCACAATCCGCGCATTCTCTACGCCGCTCTCTGGCGCGCTCGACGCCTCCCCCATACCCTCAATAGCGGCGGCGAGGGCTGTGGTCTCTATAAGTCTACCGACGGCGGGGAGACCTGGACCGATATTTCCCACAACAAAGGATTGCCCACTGGCATGCTGGGAAAGATCGGCGTGGCTGTTTCGGGCGCAAGAAAGGATCGCGTCTGGGCAATCGTAGAGGCCGAAGACGGCGCTGTCTTCCGCTCCGATGATGCCGGCACCACCTGGGAGCGACTCTCAGACGAAAAGGACCTGCGCAAGCGTCCCTGGTACTACCAGCACATCTATGCCGATCCCCAGGACGCCGATACGCTCTGGATACTCAACGAGCGCTGCTACAAGTCAATTGATGGCGGAGCGACCTTCACGCAGATTTCCGTTCCACATGGCGACTATCATGATCTCTGGATCGATCCACGCAATCCGCAGCGTATGATCTGTGGTCATGATGGTGGTGCCTGCGTGACCTTCAACGGTGCCGAGAGCTGGTCTTCGATCTATAACCAGCCCACAGGAGAATTCTATCACGTGATCACCGATAATCAGGTGCCCTACCGCGTCTACGGCTCTCAGCAAGATAACACGACCATTACGCTTCCCAGCCGCTCGGCGCTTGGTGCGATCACTATCGCCGACTACTACGAGGTCGGCGGCTGCGAGAGCGGCTACATTGCAGTCCGCCCGGATGATCCCACTATCGTCTACGCGGGCTGTTACCAGGGATATATGACCCGCTACGACCACCGCACGAAACAGACACGTGACATCTCAGTCTGGCCCGAAGCCTCCGGCGGCTGGCCTGCCCAGGATCTCAAATACCGCTTCCAGTGGACCTTTCCGATTGTGCTTTCTCCTCACGACCCCACTGTGCTCTTCGCAACCGGCAATCACGTGTTCCGTTCGACGAATGAGGGTGCCAGTTGGGAGGAGATAAGCCCCGATCTGACTCGCAACGAGAAGAGCCGCATTGGACCCTCCGGCGGTCCAATCACGAAAGATCTCGTCGGCACCGAATACTACGGCACGATCTTCGCTTTTGCGGAGTCGCCGCACCAGCAAGGTCTCTTCTGGGCTGGATCGGATGATGGCCTGCTCCACATTTCGCACGATGGCGGCCAGAACTGGCAGAAGATTACCCCTGGCGCTCTACCCGAATGGGCGCTTGTCAGCATCATTGAGCCCTCGCCCCACGATCCTGCCAGCGCGTACCTTGCCGCCACCTGTTACAAACAGGACGATTTCCAACCCTATCTCTACAAAACCAATGATTATGGTAAGACCTGGACGAAGATTACGACCGGCATACCGGACAACGGCTTTACTCGTGTCATCCGCGAGGACCCTGACCGACGCGGCTTGCTCTATGCCGGAACTGAGACGGGTCTCTACGTGTCTTTCGACGACGGAGCACACTGGCAAAGCCTGCGCCTGAATATGCCCGCTGTACCTATCCACGATTTCGTTATCAAAGACGACGATCTGGTGGTCGCTACTCATGGCCGCTCGTTCTGGATCCTCGATGACATTTCGCCCCTACGCCAGGTGAGCGATGAGGCATGCGAGGCCAGCGTTCATCTCTTTCAGCCGCGCCCTACTACCCGTTTCCTGACCGCGTTCAGCTACAGCATGCCACCGACTCCTGGCAAGAATTTCGCCTTCCTTGGTCCATTCCAGGTGACCTATCGTCAACAGGAGATAGCCACGGGTGAAAAGGTGAAGAAGTACCTCGACGCCGGACAAAATCTCCCCGACGGTGCAATCATCCATTACTATCTGAAGGAACAGCCGCAGGGCGAGGTCACCCTGACCTTCCTCACCGCCTCTGGCCAGGTCATCAGAACCTTCTCCAGCGAGGAAAAAAAGGAACAGCCACGCCCAGGACTCGACAAAAACAAGGAGAAAAAAAAAAGGAGCCGCGTGTTCCTAAAGCGGCAGGAGCCAACCGTTTCGTCTGGGACCTGCGTTATTCATCTCCCACCGGGATCGAAGGCGACAGGGAATCGGAGGAGATCATGAAGGGTCCGTTAGTGCCACCTGGTGCTTACCAGGTCCAGCTTCAATTGGGTAATCAGATCTACACCCAATCATTTGCGGTCCTCAAAGACCCGCGCGTCACCACGTCTCAGGAAGATTTGCAACAGCAGTTCGACCTGCTCCAGGCCATCCGCGCGAAGATCTCCGAAGTACACGAGGCGATCAACGTAGTGCGCAGCATTCGCCGTCAGGCCGACGAATGGGAGCAGCGTACCAGGGGACTGGATATCCACGAGTCGCTGGTTACCCTCGGAAAATCGCTCAAAGACAAACTTTCAGCTATCGAGGAAGGACTCATTCAGCCCAAGGTGAAAGACCAGATGGATACCCTGTCTGAACCCATGCGACTCTCGGCCAAACTCGCCGCCCTCTCCGGCACAGTGGCCAGCGCCGACGCGCCCCCGACCCGTCAGGCAGGGCTCCTCTTCGACGATCTTTCGGCCCGCGTCGCTACACTCACTCGCCAGCTCCACGAGATCATCGACACGGATGTAGCCACATTCAATACTCAAGTCCACGAAGCGAGCTTGCCAGCTATCATTCCCCCAATCACCGGCAACTGGCGCGAATAGAGACTCCTGGCAGCTTGCTGGTGAGTCGAGCCCTGCGCCACTGGTAGCCAGCCAGGGCAACCAGGACCAGCGTAACAACCAGCAAGCTGCTAACAATCATCCATTCGAGCGATCTATTCCCGTGCTAGCTACTTCCTTCGAACGAAAGTTGCTGCACTGGCTACTTGGGATATCCGTTCTAAAAATCGGCGCGACTAAGGACAATAGTAACATTTCTCCAGACAAACCATGGCCGGAAAGATTCTTTCAGATCTATTCTATTCTTATTTTGAGACGCATAGCCCAAACCAGCGAGAGAGCTCGATCGCTTTTCTCACCCATATCCCAACCATCAACCATCCCCGCGTCTACGGCGTAACGAACACCTCCAATTTCAAAGGCGCTCAGATGCCCGCAGCATTCCGGCCAGGTATTCCTCAGAAACTGATCCACCGTTGCCAGTGTGGTACTCGCCGTGACTTCCAGGTGCATCCAGTACGTGGGTAAGTCGCGTCCCTCCACCAGAAGATGGAGTTTCCTGGTTTGCTGCGCTTTCTGTCGACTCGTTGCTTTCGCTTCTGCGATGGCTCTTTGCTGGCAGGTCTCCAGGTGCCTGGTCATAGCCGACTTGCTGAATTCACCCTGACAAGGGCTATACGTTCCCTTTGATGTCTGTCTCGCCAAACGCATTCTCCTCTCCTGACTGCTTCTTCTCTGTGATCGTAGAAAACGACGATCATAGCATGCGATACGCGCGGTCAGAAGAAAAGCACTCCGCAAGGCCAGGGCATCTATGGTAAGACAGGGCTATCAAGTCTACCGCCGACATTTTCGAGCAGGAGGCTTCCTCTCGCCACCAAGGCTCTCCAGGCTGTAGAATATCAGTGTACGCCTCGGAGTTTTCAGATACAGGGACTTCATTGAAAGAGAGGAAGAGATTGAACCAGAACGACACCATTGCAGTATTTATCCGCGACGTCAAGCAGATTCTTGCGGCAGACCCCAAGCAGGGAGCTGTCCTCGAACTGGTCGCAGAACGCATGCGCAAGCTGGTGGCAGATCCAAGCATACGCAACTGGCAAGAAGAACCGGTCGGCAACGTCCACAGCGGTCAGCAACCGGGACCACTCTACCAGGATGAGAGTGGACTCACCCTCATGCACGCTCGCTTTGGACCTGAAAGCATGACCCCCATCCACAATCATCATAGTTGGGCGATCGTTGGCGTGTACCGGGGGCGAGACCTCTACCAAAAATGGCGGCGTAGCGACGCAGGGAATGGAGCAGGGGATGCGCAGGTGGAACTCGTCGAGGAGCGCGTGCTTGAACCTGGAGACGTTGCTATTGTGCCAGCGCCGCCTCAAGATATTCACGCCCAGCAAGGCTGTGCAGGTGAGGCAGCCTATGAACTGGTTCTCTTCGGAACCAACCCTGCTGGCAAACCACGGTTGTACTTCGATCCCGCACAAGGCATTGCATACACTGCTCAGCTCGGATAGAAGCGGGCACAGCGATCTCGCCCGGTGAAAGGGCGCGCCGTCTATGGCACGTACGGCGACGCGTAAGGAAAATGGTCAGTAATTGAGAGAAATGAGGTATCCTCCTGCTCTCGGAATGCCATGGTGAGTTACTACTCGATAACAAAAAGGAGGACAGCATCTCTTGCTCTCTAGTTTTGTTCTTGACGAAAGGGAACGAGTATGTACGACGAACGCGAACGATTCCTGATCCGTTATGCCCATCATTTTGCTCCTTTCACGGTTGCGCGAGCGTCTGGAGCCTGGATTGAGACACATGATGGATGTCGCATTCTTGACTTTACCTCGGGTCAAATTTGCTCGACTATCGGCCATAATCACCCCCGGATCGTTGCGGCGATACAACAATCGCTCGACGAGGTCATCCATCTCAATTCCTGGATGCTTTCAGAGCCAGTCCTTGCGCTGGCAGAACAGCTCACAAAGCTAGTACCGGCATCGCTCGCTAAAGTGTTGCTCGTCAATACAGGTGGTGAAGCAAACGAGGTGGCACTACGCCTTGCTAAAATGTACACGGGCCGCTTCGAAATTGTGGGATTGACGCGTAGCTGGCATGGCTTACAGGCCGGCGTAGCCTCGCTCAATCTCGCAGGAGGACATGCCGGATACGGCCCACTTATGCCTGGAACCTTTGCTCTGCCTGCTCCTTATGCCTATCGGTGCCCGATACGCCACTGCAATGGTACTTGTGATTGCTCTTGTCTGGAAGCTGGCTTCGATATGATAGATCAACAGTCGGTAGGTTCACTTTGTACCGTGATCGTCGAGCCAGTTCTGTCTGCAGGAGGCATTATTGTCCCGCCGCCTGACTACTTCCTGCGGCTTTGCACGCTTTGTGCCGAGCGAGGGATGCTTCTCATTTTTGACGAAGCCCAGACGGGCTTTGGTCGACTTGGCACGATGTTTGGCTTCGAACTGTACGGGATCGCACCGGACATTTTGTCGGTCTCCAAGACGCTGGGTGGTGGCATCCCCATCGCGGCCACGTTGACTTCCTCTGCGATCGAGGAGGATTGCTACAGCAAAGGGTTCATGCACGTCACCTCTCATGTCTCTGACCCACTTCCTGCTGCAGTCGGACTCGCGGTCATCAATGTCATCGAGGAAGAGGGGCTGGTTGAGCGGGCGCGGCTGCGCTGGGAGTATCTGATGGCCCGGCTGCGTGAACTCCAGCGACGCCATGAGCAGATCGGCGACGTTCGAGGAAAGGGACTGCTTGTCGGGGTCGAACTGGTAATGGATCGCACCACGAAAGAACCCGCCGATGCGCTGGGAGCAGCGGTCAGTGACCTATGCCTGCAACGCGGCCTATCTATGAATATCGTGCGTTCGACAGGTGGTATGCTCAACTGCTTCCGCATGGCGCCGCCGCTCACGATCACCGAGAGCGAGATCGATACCGCTATCACCATCATCGACGAGGCACTCACAGCGGTACTCGCTACCCGCTCACACTGAATCCAATTACGGCCTGGTTGAAGCCGGCACCAGGGTAATGCGCTCGTGGTAAAAGGAAGGTTGCGGATAATCTGAAGGGTTTTTTCGTGTCAAAACCAGAGAGGCTTACGTTCGTTGTTTGGAAGATAGCTTTGGAGCCGCCAGCAAGGCCATCACATAAGGCCTGCCCGTGAGAGGAAACATGTATGGATACCTTGAAAAACTATATGGAACAACGCGAGAATAACGAATTGTTAAAGAACGTAACTACCCCGGAGTGCCCTAAGGCCCTATGATCGCGGATTGGACGTACCTGGCCAATTCGCAGGTGCAAGGTTCTGAGTGGAGCGTTGAACACCATTGTCAGCAGTATGGAGC
>JBKPBA010000408.1:0-5287 GCA_046726675.1 Chloroflexota bacterium | reverse complement strand
CTACGATTCACCGAAATGCCTGGTGAGGCTGGGGTGTTGGGGACCAGTAGTGAATTGCAACGTACCTAAGCGAGGCTGGATGGCCGGTATCGGTGGTTGCCCCAATGTCGGAGGCATCTGCATTGGCTGTACGATGCCGGGATTTCCAGATAAATTTATGCCTTTTATGGATGAGCCACCTGGAGCCAGGCTATCTTCTGGCATCATCAGTACCACCTATGGCGTGTTGATCAGGAATCTACGCAAGTTTACGCAAAGGACCGCCAATAAAGAACCATCCTGGCGAAATAAAGGAAGGGAACTGACGACAGGCTACCAACCAAGATGGTGACCGTGACTAGTAGACAAAATCAGTGTACAGTGACTCTACAAAGGAGTTAGTATCATGGCTACGCAAATGAAACGGGAAGAGGCTCCAACACCTCCATCACAACTTGTAGAGATGTCGTGGGATCCGATCACACGCATCGTTGGCAGCCTCGGCATCTATACCAAGATTGATTTCAAGCAGCGCAAGGTGGTGGAGTGTCATAGCACCTCCTCTATTTTCCGGGGCTACAGCCTCTTCATGCAGGGCAAAGACCCGCGCGATGCACACTTTATCACCAGCCGCATCTGTGGCATCTGCGGTGACAACCACGCGACCTGCTCCGTCTATACCCAGAATATGGCCTATGGTGTTAAACCACCAGCATTGGGCGAGTGGGTGCTCAACCTGGGCGAGGCTGCGGAGTATATGTTCGACCACAACATCTTTCAGGAGAACCTGGTCGCCGTTGACTATTGTGAGCAGATGGTGAAAGAGACGAATCCTGGCGTGCTAGAGAAGGCAAATAAAACCGAGGCTCCTCACGCGAGTGATCATGGTTATCGCACGATCGGCGACATCATGCGGGCGTTCAACCCTTTCACTGGTGAGCTGTATCTCGAGGGACTCCAGGTGAGCCGGTACACCCGCGAGAAGTTCTGTTTGATGGAGGGGCGGCACGTCCATCCCTCGACCCTCTATCCCGGAGGAGTAGGAACAGTCGCCACTGTCCAACTCTTCACGGACTACCTGGTTCGACTCATGAAGTACGTCGAATTCGTGAAGAAGATGGTCCCGCTGCACGACGACCTATTCGACTTCTTCTACCAGGCACTGCCCGGCTACGAGCAAGTTGGATACCGACGGACCTTGATTGGCTGCTGGGGATCGTTCCAGGATCCCGACGTGTGCGACTATGATTACCGCACCATGGACAAGTGGGGACGTGCCATGTTCGTCACACCAGGTGTTATCGTCGATGGTGAATTGGTGACGACAAGCCTGGTAGATATCAACCTGGGCATTCGCATTCTGCTAGGTCACTCCTACTATGATGACTGGCAGAATGAAAGGACATTCGTTGATCGCGACCCACTTGGCAACCCAGTGGACAAACGCCATCCCTGGAACCAGACGACGATCCCGAAGCCGCAGAAACGTGACTTCAACGGCGCTTATAGTTGGACGATGTCGCCGCGCTGGTTTGACAAGCGCACGGGAGACTATCTTGCGCTAGACACTGGTGGGGGACCCATTGCCCGCTTATGGGCGACAGCTCTGGCAGGAATCGTTGACCTGGGGGGCTATGTCAAAGCCACCGGCAGCAGCGTTAAGATTCGCCTGCCCAAGTCCGCTACGAAGTCGGAGGTAGAGTTTGAGTGGAAGATTCCTAAATGGAGCAATGCTATCGAGCGCAACCGCGCACGCACCTACTTCCAGGCTTACTCTGCTGCTGTCGCGCTGCATTGTGTTGACAAGGCACTCACCGAGATACGTGCCGGTCGCACCAGGACGTGGAACGATTTCACGGTTCCCAAGGAAGCTATTGGCTGTGGCTTCCACGAAGCAGTGCGCGGCGTGCTTTCCCATCACATGGTGATCGAAAACGGAAAGATCGCCAATTACCATCCCTATCCTCCCACGCCCTGGAATGGTAGCGTACGAGATGTGTATGGTACACCTGGGCCGTACGAGGATTCCGTGCAGAATACGCCCATCTTCGAAGAGAACGGCCCGGACAAGTTCAAAGGCATCGATATTATGCGGGCGGTTCGCAGCTTTGATCCTTGCCTACCATGCGGCGTACATATGTACCTTGGCGAGGGGAAAGAGTTGCAGGTAGTCCACTCACCGACGTTTGGCGTGACGCCATAGGCCTATGGCGTGACCGACCTCGCAAGGGGTGTTAGCCCGGGGGGAGTTGCCAGTGCCAGGTTTACCCTGACAACTCCCCACGGCTGAAAACAGGGCTGTCTGCAACGCAACCGCAATGGAAACGTAGTGATATCTGCGGGTACCGGGTAGCCAGCACACCAAAGGTTAGAAAAGAGAGGATGCCTAATGCAACAAGACCTGCAGGAGCACCAGCACCGGGCGGAGCGCATCGAGATGCTGATCCAGGAGGTTGCCGAGTTTCCTGATCCACATGCGCGTGCCACGACCGAGGAACTTGTCCAGGCTCTCCTGGATATGTATGGCGAAGGGATGGCGCGCATACTCGAATTGACTGCGCAGTCTGAGGCACCAGGGCACGCACTGATCGAGACTTTTACGAAAGACGATCTGCTTTCTTCCTTGTTTTTGCTTCATGGATTGCACCCGGTAGACATCGAGACTCGCGTCGCCAGGGCACTGGTTGAGGTACGACCTTATCTCAAATCACATGGGGGCAATGTCGAACTAGTAAAAGTCGAAAACGGCGTGGCCTATTTGCGTCTCGAGGGAAGCTGCCACGGCTGCTCTTCCTCAACCATCACACTCAAACTGGCGATTGAAGAGGCTATTTACAAGGCGGCACCAGACCTGGATGAACTCCATGTTGAGGGTGTCACTGATCCGCCACCCAGGCCAGGCATACCAGTCTCGTTTGTTCCTCCACGAAGGCACAAGGAAAGTATACACGCAAATGAGTGAGGTAAGCAGCCATGTCAGCATCTTACCTTAGTAATAACAACGATGGTAGTTCTGCCGCGCCCCTACAGGCACTACGTCAATTTGCAAAGAAACGCGAGCCTTCACGTCCGCTCGCTGAACACTGCGAGCTATGCAGCGAGGTGATTCCAGAAGATCACCGCCATTTGTTAGACCTCAACAATCATGCGTTGCTTTGCGCATGTCAGGCATGCTCATTACTCTTTAGTGAACAGGGTGCTGGAAGTGGAAAGCATCGGCTGATACCCAGACGCTATCTGTCATTGCCCGATTTTCACATGACAGATGAACTATGGGACGAATTAATGATCCCTGTAAACATGGTTTACATTTTTCGAGCTTCGAAGGATAACCGTGTTATGGCTTTCTATCCCAGTCCCGCGGGCGCTATGGAGTCCCTGCTCGGCCTTGAGAATTGGGAGGTGCTTGTCAGTAGCAATCCCATCCTGAACGACCTGGAACCTGATGTGGAGGCACTGCTCATTAACAGGGTGCGGGACATACGCGAGTACTACATCGTCCCCATTGATGCCTGTTACCGACTCGTCGGCTTGATGCGGGTCTCCTGGAAAGGTCTGAGTGGCGGGGAGGAGGTCTGGAAGACGATTGCAGAGTTTTTTGCGGACCTGCGGGCAAAATCCCAGCCTGCGAGAGGAGAGCCTGATGCCAGATCTGAACTTTGAGGTGATCGGTGCCGAGGCTCCGCCCTTTGCTGCAGTCCCAACGCTCATTTTCAAACTGCGCATCGACAACGCCATCGAACAAGAGCGTATCTTTACCGTCGCACTACGCTGCCAAATACAGATCAATGTCACACGCCGGCACTATAGTCCCGACGCACAGGCACGACTGTTGGAAGTCTTTGGCGAACCAAAGCGCTGGGGCGAAACACTGCGTCCTCTGCTTTGGACCCATACCAGTACCGTAGTTCCGCAGTTCTCTGGGAGTACCATCGTCGATTTACCTGTCCCATGCACCTACGATTTTGAAGTGGTGGGTACCAAGTATTTTGATGCGTTAGGGATGGGCGATATTCCACTCACCTTCCTGTTTAGTGGTACCTTCTTCTACGAAGGCGAGCAAAGTAATTTACAGGTCGGACAAATCTCCTGGTCGAAGGAAGCAGCCTATCGCCTCCCCGTCGCACTCTGGCAGGAAATGATCCAACGTTACTATCCAAATAGCGCCTGGATTCGCCTGCACAAGGATGTCTTCGATCAACTATACCAATACAAAGCTAGGCATGGCCTGCCCACCTGGGAAGAGGTTGTTGTTCAACTCTTGCACTCGAATAATGAGGAAGTGCAGTCATGAGGATGGAAGAAATAAAGGAAATCGCTAACGCAGTGCTCTACGAGGGCTATCTCCTCTACCCGTACCGACGCTCTGCCATTAAAAATCGCCAGCGCTGGACAATCGGTGTGATCTATCCACGGGAGTATAGCGAGGCGAATGGCAGTATAGAACCCTGGACGATGCAAACAGAGTGCCTGGTGTCAGGTTCAGTAGATACATCACTCGACATCTATGTGAGGTTTCTGCATTTGCTTTTGCACAGAACTAAGCAATCTGTAACTACGAGCGTTCCTTCAGAAACCAGGCTCGATACGATGAATGCTAGTGAGTGGAGCCTGACGAGTCGTCTAGCAAGCGAACCATGGGAAGAAGGGATGGAACGCGAAGTGAGTGTTTTGAACCTTCCTTTGAGTTCCCTACTCGAACATCCACAGCTCGTGGAGATCGCATTTCCTGGTGAACGCATGGTGGAAGAGCCAACTAATAAATCGGCAACCACAATTATTCGGGAGCAGCAACCACTCGCTGGGGCCGTCATAATTGATGCCAAGGCCATTGGTACAGACCTTTTCAAGCTCAGTGTTCACATAGAAAACAGGACACCTGGGACTGGCGCATTGACCAGCAATGCTGTAATGCCATACTCGTTCGTCTCCACCCATACTATCTTACAGGTCCATCAGGGAACTTTCATCTCGCTGATGGACCCTCCCGAAGCGTTGAAGACTATTGCCCAGGGGTGCCATAATCTGCATACCTGGCCTGTACTGGTCGGGAATGAGGGCGAATTTGATACAATGCTCTCGTCGCCTATCATCCTCTACGACTATCCACAGATCGCTCCAGAAAGTCCAGGTTCTCTCTTCGATGGGACTGAGATTGATGAAATTCTCACCCTGCGTATCATGACATTGACGGACGGAGAGAAAGAGGAGATGCGACAAGGTGACGAGCGCGCACGCGAGATACTAGAACGTACAGAATCCCTTTCGCCCGAACAGCTTATGAAACTGCATGGAGTTATCCGCAATC
>JBKPBA010000407.1:0-7260 GCA_046726675.1 Chloroflexota bacterium | reverse complement strand
GCACACAGGTACCGACCATAGCAAATGTCTCGACCTATAGAATCTATCCAGATCCTGCCGATACCGATGGTGGTAATGCGCGCCTGCAAGCGTTGATGAAGCTTTACAACTCGTATCCTGGAACAGCGCCCTATGCTGCCTTACTGGACACAACGGCTCTCAGTGCACAGGATGGATCACGCCAGTTACACCAGGCAGATGCGACGTACCATCCCGCCCTCACCTATCCAAAGGGGCCATTTGCCGACGGCCTCAAAGTTCTGGCTGAAGCTATTGTGCAGGGTCTGGGCTTACGTGTCGGCTACGTCACGCTTGGCGGTTTCGACACTCATGCTAATCAGCAGGCGACACACGATGCACTCATGCTTACGCTAGCCAATGGTCTCTCTGCCTTCTATAACGACCTCGCGGCGCACGGTAAAGCCGATAACGTCGTCGTCATGACGTGGTCAGAATTCGGACGGCGCGTCGAAGAGAATGGCAGCCTGGGTACCGATCACGGCACCGCAGCGCCCTTATTCGTGCTTGGTAATCCTGTCAGTAAAGGCGTTTATGGTGAACCACCCAGCTTAAGCAACCTGGACCAGAATGGCAACCTGAAATATACACTCGACTTCCGCTCCGTCTATGCTACAGTGCTGGATCGCTGGATGGGTGCATCCTCTAAAGATGTTCTGGGTGGCTTCTTCGGTACACAAAACTTTCTACCTCAGGTGTGAACATAATCATATCATCAGATGAGAATTGACTACCTTGTGTCATCCTGAGCAAAGCGAAGGATCTCAGCTTTGGATCCAGATCTTTCACTTCGTTCAGGATGACATCGGTGACGTCGAGTCAGATTCTTCACTTCGTTCAGAATGACACAGGGAGCCTGGGTCATTACTTGTGCATCCCCTTTCCGACCTCTAACACCCTGTAGGCCCTAGTGTTTCCCCACCCAGTCGAGGATCGTTTGCGTCAGCCATTCGGGGCGATCGTGATGAAGGCTATGCTCGGCGCCTTCTGCCTCCAGCACCTCCGCCGTGCGGACGCGAGCGGCTAACTGGGAGAGGAGCGCAGGCGGGACAAAAATGTCGTGCTCGCCCCGGATGAGGAGCACGGGGCAGGCGATGCTACCCGCCTTTGACAGGCTGATATCGCCGCCGCTCTTCTCGATGATGTCGCTGAGGGCACCTACCACGCTTTGCGTCATGGCGCGAGCGTTGGCCTCGCCATAGGTGGATACGAGGTATTCCCTGAAGGGCTGAAGTGGCGGGATGGGATGGTCAACGACGTTGTACATCGCCTCCCGCAGCTGTCCGCTGGGATCGTTGAGCACGCCCGCCGCGCCCCAGGTCACCACCGAGCGCGCGACGCCAGGCATCAGAGCAGCCATTAGCAAGGAGATATCACCCCCATCGCTAAAGCCCATCAGGTGCGCCGGTCCGGTTGCCAGGTGCTCGAGCAGGGCCGTAAACGAACGCGCATCATCCTCAAAGAAGGTGGCAGTGTACGTGCGTGGCTGCGGCTCTGAGCGGCTGGAGCCGGGTAAGTCGGCCGCGATGACCCGGTAACCTGCCGCCACCAGGGCTTCCCGCAGCGCTGCAAACTCCTCGATACTCCCGGCGAACCCTGGGAGCAAGAGCACCGGAGTGCCGCTGCCCTGTTCTTCATAGTAGATACGACTGGTGTTGTGCTCGAACCAGGCCATCTTTACCCTCCCCGTGTCGGTTCGTGCTGCATGTTTTCCCATCTCCGCAGATGCGTTTGTCGGTTGTGTTGTCATGAGCTTCTTTCTCCTTTGTGTTGTGTGTTATTCTCCAGGTGAGCAGGCTCCCAGAGTGAACTGCTCTCTAAGGCAGTATGCTCGATAAGCATCGATTTGTCATCAGTGAAACCACGATGGTTTATTCGCGGACCACACGGAGATTTCGTGGAAGAGACACGCAGCAATATGCTATACTGTTGCTCAGTTATGCATTTGATAATCTTTTGAAGCCCGCCAAAGGGCCTACGGCTTGCTCACGAAGGGAAAGACCATAATCACGCGCAGGCGGCACCTGACAGGCGCGAGAGTCGCTGTGCAAGAGAGATCACCAGGGAGGTCCTTCGATGGCGATACAGCTCCATCAGCCTATTGTCTGCCCGATCCTCGTCGGGCGCAGTGCAGAACTGACCGCTCTGCAGGAATGCATCCAGCAGACCGCGAGTGGGCAGGGAGGCGTTGTGCTGCTCTCTGGGGAAGCTGGCATTGGCAAATCGCGGCTGGTGGCCGAACTGCAACGGGCTGCCGAAGCTCTTGGGTTCCAGCTTCTCGATGGCCAGTGCTTCCCAACCGATCGTTCCTGCCCCTATGCCCCCTTGCTTGACCTCTTGCGTACTTTCCTGGCCCCTCTCTCGTCCGCCCAGATCGTGACGGCATTGGGATCCTCCGCACGTGTGCTCGTTCCCTTGCTTCCTGAGCAGGTTCAGCACCTGCCCGAAATAGTGAGTCTGCCTCCTGTGCCCTCCTTGGACCCCGAACAGGAGAAACGCCGCCTCTTCGCGGCGCTGGCTGAGGTCTTCATCAGGCAGGCGACCTCTCGATCGGTGCTGCTGGTGGTGGAGGATATCCATTGGAGCGACGAGAGCACGCTAGAGTTCCTCCTCTTCTTCGCGCGCAAGACAGTCGCATCCCGGCTTCTCGTGCTGCTGGCCTACCGCAGTGATGAGATGCATCAGCCCCTGCGCTCCTTGCTGGCGCAGCTCGACCGCGAGCGGCTGATGCAGGAAGTGGTCTTGGAACCGCTGAGTAGGGCCGATACTGAGACGTTCCTGCAGACCATCTAGCAGGAGACAGATTCCTTGCCTGTAGGGATGCTCGATGCCCTCTATGATCTCACCGAAGGCAATCCCTTTTTCCTGGAAGAGGTGCTCAAAGCCTTGATGATGGCCGACGAACTGGTCGAGGGAGAGGACGGCTGGCGCTGGAAACGAGCTGGCACCTGGCGCATCCCCCTCAGTCTACAGGATGCCGTTGAGCTTCGCCTCACACGCCTGAGTGCGGACGCACGGCGGGTTGTACAGCTCGCGGCTGTGGCGGGACGGCGCTTCGATTTTACCCTCCTCCAACAGATCACGCGCTACGACGAAGCACACCTGATGGAGCTGATGAAGGAGGCGATGGCCGCCCAGTTGGTCATCGAGGAGTCGGCCGAGCAGTTTGCCTTCCGCCACGCGCTCACCCGGCAGGCAATCGCTTCAGGATTGCTGGCGCGGGAGCGACGCGCACTGCATGGCACCATCGCCCAGACGCTCGAGCAGTTGCACGCAGCGGCCCTGGATGCCTATCTCGCAGACCTGGCGTATCACTGTACCGAGGCAGAACTATGGAGCAAGGCGCTGGAGTACGCGAAGCTGGCTGCCGAGCAGGCACAGGCCTTCTACGCTCCCCGGGCCGCCGTGGAACAGTGGACGCGCGTGATGCACGCCGCCCAGCATCTCGGGCAATCGGTCCCCCCGACCTGCTATCGGGCGCGTGGGCAAGCCTCTGAGATCCTGGGCGACTTTGAGCAGGCGAAGGCGGACTACGAACGGGCGCTGCAGACAGCTCGTCAGGCTGAGGATGGACGCCTTGAGTGGCAGAGTATCCTGGATCTGGGCTTTCTGTGGATGGGTCGCGATTACAAACGGGCCGGAGCTTACTTTCAGCAAGCGGTCGACCTGGCCCGGCATCTGGGTGATGCCAGGCTGTACGCGCACAGCCTCAACCAGCAGGCTAATTGGCTGATGAACACCGGGCAGATCACCGAGGCCTTAGCAACCAATCGTGAAGCGTTGGCGCTCTTTGAAGCGCAACAGGACCAGCCTGGGATGATCGAAACTCTTGATCTGTTGGGAACCGTCTCTATCCATGAAGACGACTCGGTCAATGCTGTGCTCGTCTATGATCGGGCCATCGAATTCCTGCGCGCCGTAGGCAACCGCAGTGTGCTGTGCTCCTGTCTTGTCATGCGTGCGGCCTGTACCGCCCCGTGGGGTGGGGACACGACCTGCACCGTTAATGGGAGCCTGGCTGCATGCGAGCGCGATATGGTCGAGGCGTTACAGTTGGCGCGCGAGCTGGAATGGGCCGCCGGGGAAGCCTTCGCCGAAATCTTCTACGGTGGAACCCTTGCCTCCTTTGGACGGTTGGGCGCTGGACTGGCGCATGCACAGCGAGGACTACGCCTGGCGACGGAGATTAATCACCAGCAGTGGATTGCATGTGCACGTGATGCGCTGGGACGCATCTCTCTGGCTCTGCTTGCTCCCGAACGGGCGCTCGCTCATGCGGAGGTTGGGTTAGAGGCAGCGCGAGCACTGGGCCCGGCCATTTGGATCACCTATCTCATCGCCATCCAGGTACGAGCCTATGCGGCTCTCGGCCAGCCGAAGCTGGCTGAGGCGGCTCTGCAAGAGGTGCAACCATGGGCCAAAAATCCGCGTCAGGCGACGGAGCGCCAACTCCTCATGGCCTGGGCGGAACTGGCACTGGTGCAACAGCAGCCCGACCTCGCCCTGCAACGCTGTGAGCAGTTGCTCTCAACCGCTCCCCAACGAGCAGGGGAGACGGAAACGCAGGTCATTCCCCGGCTCTGGAAGTGCCAGGGCGAGGCGCTCTCCGCGCTGGGCCGGGCAGAGGAGGCGATCCAGGTCTTGGAGGACGCCAGGCGTGGAGCGATACTCCAGCAGTACCTGCCCCTGCTCTGGCAGATCGAGCGCTCGCTGGGGCGAGCCTACCAGCGGCAGAGGCGCCAGGATGAGGCGCAGCGAGCCTTCGCCTCTGCGCGTCAGGGGATCGCTCTGCTCTCAGAGAGTATCGAGGACCCGGTACTGCGCTTGTGCTTTGAGCAGGCCGCCTACGCGATGCTGCCGAAGGAGAAAGCCGTCTCGCCGCGCCGGGCCACCGCCGAGCAGTACGGCGGCTTGACCGAGCGAGAGCGGGAGGTGGCAGCACTTATTGGGCAGGGCAAATCCAATGCCGAGATTGCCGAGCTGCTGGTGGTGAGCAAACGCACAGTGGAAACCTATGTGAGTAGTGTGCTCTCGAAGTTAGGCTTGACGTCGCGCTCCCAGATCGCGCTGTGGACCCGCGACAAGGGCCTTATGGATCGCAAGCAGTAAAGATGCATCTCTTTGTACCCCAATGATTGGGCGCTGTCCTAAGAGGAAATTCTTCCCAGCGAACAAGGAGTTGATAGCAAAATCTGTCATTACAGGACAGCTTGGAGATGAACGCCCTTCCTTGCACGCTACCTCCTCTGTTGAATCTGCAAATCATGTCATTCTAGAAGCTCAATGGAATAACAGGGAGAGAAGTTCTTTAGAGCTTTTGCAGGAAGAGTCAGAACGGAGTAGAGGCGGTGACTATGATACTCCATATACGTTTACACTCCCAGTCTCTATGCGCCAGGCCCTTGCCTGGACCAGACTTCTTGCAAAAGTACAGCGCGGTGAGTTAGAGCCATAGGTGGAGTTGTCACTACTCTTGCTCCTGACCCCAAAGGCGCTGGCAGATGGCTGAATGTTTACCAATGAAGCGGAAGTATCGTTGAGAAGATGCTTTGCAAGTACCGCAAGCAGCAATACAAAAGATTTGCTATAATATCTCCTGGTTAAGGAAACCAGGAGATATTATGTAATCATGGCACAAACACAAAATAAGGAACGTATCCATTTATCGCCACGAGCGCGAGTAATATTGGCTCTAGCAACCATAGCTTTACTTGTCATAATCGTTGTCTTCTTTTTCCCCCGCGAGCGAGATTCAACCATCATCGTTGGTGACACAGTAGGGCCCACTGTGACAGCAACCAACTTTATCGGCACACTGGTAGTGAATCGCAGCTTTGACTATAACAATGTGCATTATACCGTGGCAAGGGTTTCACAAGCATCAGCCTTTTCAGATGATCACAAGCCAGCAGGAGTATATACCGTGCGTGTCGAAATTCAGGCGCACAGTGATAGCAGCCTCAAGAATCCCATCGGCGTAGATTATCCATCACTTGTGCGCCTGGTATTGCCTGACGGACAAGCCATTTCGCCCAAACTGGTTTCACTTGCTCCGCTAATCTTACCTGATGGCTCGCAGAGCGGTTTCTTCGATTTCCCAGTCAATACCCGGGTTGTGTTGTCAACTCTGATGCTCAAAATGGGGAATGAGACAACAGTTGCCTTTGGCTAGCTTTGGCTCATCAAACCTCTCTTAATATAGATTATTGAGGAAAAGGAATTTTCTATGCCCGAGCAACCGAAGCAACTGCGAGGATTGGTGTTTGCTAACGTTGCAGTCCTCTTGTTTGGCCTGGCGGGAGTTCTGGGTAAGCTGAGTCTCCTCCCGGCCCCACTGATTGTCTTTGGGCGTTCTTTCTTTGCTGGACTGGTGCTCCTGGCGGTCTGTTGGTTCCGGCACATTCCTCTACGCCCGAAGCGATCCCGTGATAGCTACTTACTACTTGGGCAAGGAGCCTTGCTCGCCCTGCATTGGACTGCCTTCTTTCAAGCAATCAATGTCTCAAATGTTGCCATTGGACTGCTCTCTTTTTCCAGCTTTCCACTCTTCACTGCCTTATTGGAACCCCTTCTGCTGCATCAACGTCCGAGTCGAGTACAAATCGTGGCAGCCTTGCTCATCTTACCAGGAATATACCTGTTGGTTCCCTCGTTTACGCTCCAGAATCAAACGACGCTCGGAGTTATGTGGGGCGTGCTTTCAGGAGCCTCATTCGCACTGCTTTCTGTCACGAATCGCTGGCTTGGACGAACCTATTCCAGTTTAATGATCAGCCTGTACCAGGACGGTATAGCCGCGATTGTCCTCATACCAGTCTTCTTCTTTACAGCGACTGGTTCCTTCTGGACACCTCATGCTCTTCTCATTCTGTTCATTCTTGGAGTTGTGTGTACCGCACTGGCTCATACCCTCTTTATTGCAAGTATGCGCGACATTACTGCTCAATCCGCAAGCCTGTTGGCAAGCCTCGAACCCGTTTGGGGCATCATCTTCGGGATCTTACTCCTTGGGGCTATTCCAACAGCATCAACGCTCCTTGGCGGAGCGATTATTCTTGGCGCCACACTTTTACCTGGGGTCGTTACAGTCGTTTCGCCACATCTCAAACGGTACGGAAGTTCATAGCTTCTGACGAGTAGAGAGAGGTACTTTCTATTATTGAAACCCTGGCTTGAGTGGCCCTTTCGTCATATCCAGGATGCAAAGCCGTGTGCCAAATGGATCTTCAATAACAGCACACT
>JBKPBA010000406.1:0-9558 GCA_046726675.1 Chloroflexota bacterium | reverse complement strand
GAAAAGCTGGATTGCAACCGTGCTGCTGTGCCAATTTCTAGGCACTCTCGGTGTGCATCGTTTCTACAATGGGCGTTTCATCACTGGCATCCTGCAACTACTCACCTTCGGGGGCTTTGGCCTCTGGGTGCTTATTGACCTGATCATGATCATCACCGGTGATTTCAAAGATAGCTATAATCACCCGCTTGATCAACAGCCTATAATGGGGGGAAATAGAAACTGGATGACGGCGGCGTTTTTATGCCTGTTTCTAGGCTGGCTCGGCGTGCATCGCTACTACACAGGGCATTACATCACCGGCATCTTGCAACTACTCACCTTCGGCGGTTTTGGCCTCTGGGTGCTTATTGACCTGGTAATGATCTACGCGGATAGCTTCAAGGATGACATGAACCTGCTTCTAAGCAGGCCAGAGCGCGTAAGGGCAAATGTTTATACCTATCCTCCGCATGTCAAGGATTGAAAAAAACAATTGACGTCTAGCCTCTTCCTAACTCCCCTCTACTTCTGCTATACTATCCCTGTTCACCACGAAAAGGGTCAACGTAGAGTAGAGGGTTTTTAGATGCCAGCAAACCACACTGAAATTGAAAAGAAACTCTGGGCCTCCGCCGACGAATTACGCGCCAACTCCCACCTCAAATCGTCCGAATACTTCGTCCCCGTCCTGGGTCTCACCTTCCTACGATTCGCTGACCAGTGCTTCGCCAGTGTTGAGCTAGATCTAACCGCGACCGACCACGTCGGTAGCCGCCGCACCATTGGCAAGATCGATTACCAGGCTCACGGCGTCATACACCTGCCACCCCAAGCACATCAATGCTCATGATACACGCGTACATATCGAAAGCGAATACGACGGCGAGATGCATGACGACGAGTACGATTATGAGGTCGATGCTCGCGGCTTCGATGCTGTCTGGAACATCAATCGTTAGTACCAAGCAGGTCAAGTGGCTAGCTGATTGTTTCACTGCGACAACAATGACTAGTTTAGAGCGATGAGGCTATAGTCCTTCGCCCAGGAGCCTACCTTGAGACCTCTATATAGGACCAGCCAACGCCACCATATCCCAATTCATGCCCTGACGATTTACTTCAAAGCGCGCAGATTCTCGCACATCTTGAACCCCGATCGTCAGGCAGAAAGGAAAGAGTTCTGGCAGACGTACGAGCTCGGAAAACGGCAACTCCTCTGCTGGATGTGCTAACAGTGCCGCCGATAGCAGCCAAAGTTGCAACTTCTTCTGTTCCGTCCTAAACGCTTGACGCCGTGGTGAGTACGTATACCGCTTTGCCTCCGGGGCCAAGATGCTCCAATCGCGCAAGGAGAAGATGACCCGCTCTGTTGCCTTATCTAGCGAGCCGAGTTGCCCAAGCTCCGCACTCAATCGGCTCTTGATGTCTTTTGGCGTAATCGTGTCAGTGTACTGGCTCATGCGTCCGATCGTTGCTACACTCACCCGGAAGAACGGATATTGCAGTAGTATCATGCCGTAGTGCAGCCATAACTTCTCATCTCCTGACGTGCTTATCCGCCACAATTTCAGAGCTTCTTGTCTCAAGGGAAGATTCGTCTCTCGGGAAGTTCCCCAGACCTTCACCAGAATATCTAGTGCCATGCGCCGACTCTCTTTGCCGCCGATGCGCGCAGCTACTACTGGGTCCAATTGGGCACGGAGCTGCGCAGAGTCATCAGTCTCTGCCGCGAGCATAGCAGCCGCGTCTAGCCAGGAGCGGTAGATATTCCGCCGGAAGCCTATGTTCTTATTCATGTTATTCTCGACCTATCATTGATCTTGCCTGGCAAGTGTGATGAGTGGCACGATCATCTCCTCGACGGTGAGCCCACCGTGCGTGACGACCCGCTCGCCCTGTGGAGCGTAGGCGATCCGCCTCAGTGCCACAATGGGAAACATTTCTTGTGGGCAGAGCCAACTGGTATCTATAACCATTGTATCAGGAAGTCGTGATGCTGCGCCTTGTGCCAGATCCAAACTGGTATACAGACGCGTCCGTTTGCTACGCGTACTCGCCAGTACCCCTTCTCGTGGACTACCAACACCAAAGGCCTCCACATGGCCGTGGTCGCCCGTGACTGTGACAGTGTATTCCTCAGCCAGGAGGAGGTCGATCAACCCTTCCATCCATACCGACCCTTGTTGCACTGCCTCTGTCGCTGCTCCTGGGTCCGCTGCCCCCTTATCTTGCCGTTTGTCTGCATTGGGGCTCAACCACACTGTAAGCGCCGCATGTACTCCGGCGGCACCTTGCGTCGCACTATGTACCATATTATCTATTACCGTACTGATCAGACACAGCGCACGTGTCCGGCGACTGGTGATCGCCACAGGGTAGTCGGCGCCCACGACGTCGGGTAAACGCGCATAGGAGATTCCCTCAGGTGGTAGAGCTTGCCGTTGCCAGAATGCTTCCCATGCTTGTTCCTCGCGTGGTCGCTCGATCAGTTCTCGCGTTAGCTCATTTGGCCGCACGCCACCAATCAGTGCCTGCCGGGAGACCGCCGTGATGTTCGGCACCTGAGCCAGGATGTACTTCTCCTCCATGCGCCAGTCAGGGTGTCGTGGTTCCCACACCGAGCGAATTAGCAGCCAATCCGCTAACGAGAGCCCATCCAGGACCAGTAGTGCCGTGCGTGCGTGGGGATCCATGCGCAGGTCACGCGCCAGTTTTGCTGGTACGTGGAAGAGATGGTGCGGTGTGGGTAACGCCCGCCCGGCCAGTTGTGTATACTCCACAGCCAACCACGAGACAAACGAGTCGTCGATCATCCGCTCTGCCTGCTCGTAGCGCTCACTCATTGATGTAGGAAACGCATGCTCCATCCCATAGCGCATGCCAGCTATCTCAGCCCACCTCACCGCGAGGCGTTGCCATCCCCCCCAATCATTTATACCCTTCACCAGCATCGCTTCGACTGCTGTTAGTGCGGTAGCAAGTTGTGTCTCCCATACCTGAGCATCCGCTACGATTATTCCTGGCTGTGCCCAGGATTCGTACCACATCGACTCTCGGACCCGGACCGGTACGGGTTGGATCGCTCCGTAGCGCACCAGCGTTCCGAGCGCGTCCTGCAATGCAGAATCACTGCCAAAGTGTAGCTCGCCCATTGTGTAGTCCTGGTCACCCTCAGTGATAAAAGGCTGCTGATCTACCGGGCCGGTCGTTGTTGCTACTGGATTCAGCGGGCTACCGCCAACATACGCCTCCCATCCACGTTGTGCCCACGTATGAAAGAACCTTGCATTGCCAATCAGGTGCTCAAGAGGCCAATCCGCGAAGCAAGCCCTGATTCGCAGCTGTGCAAGTACATGCTCTGCCAATACGGGTGGCAGCCGCTCCGTGCCAGCATGATACTCGGCTAGCCAGCTTCCCAATGCTGCACGTGTAGAGATCTGCTCAGAGTTGAAGCCAAAGACGCGCTGGAGCACGAGTTCCTTCGTATCACGGGCAGTCAGGTGTGCTGCTGCGCTTCTATTGGTAACGGCCCCAAGTAATCTTCTCTGCCTGGGGGTGAGGGCACGCAGCACCCCCACTTCTAATCCTGGCCAGCAGATGCCGAGGCTCAACGTAATATGCCGTCCTTGCTGCCAGAGATCATAGGGCAGGCTGTTAAGCTCACCCGTCGTCACAACGACCACGGGCCACTCTGCCGTGAAAGGCTTCACATGGCGAACTGCTAGGCGCAGCCGGATTGGATCCTCGTCTTGAAGCAGTTGGAAGCCTCGTTTCTTGAGCGCCGCGATCACCTCTTCACCTGCCAGCAGTTCATCAGGGTCACTGACGAGCGTGAGTGGATGGGTGTGAGATGGGAACAGTTCCAGGATTGCCTCGAGTGGGGGTTCGCTCATGGTCTTCTCTCGCTCATTTGCTAAGGATGCTAAGGACGTACATGCAGGCTGGCGGTGTCATAGTACATCAGCAGGTCGGGATCCTCTTGCAGGACCGACTCGGGGAGTCGCTGCGTTACCCCTGTAATGGTCATGTAGTTCCGTTCGCGCCATGCCGCCGCAAACCCCGCCCGAATTGCCTCCGTTCGAAAGAGTTTGAGCTTGCCTCGCCCCTCGATGTAGGTCGCGAATTCGCGTAAGAGCGCCCTGGTGCGCAACTTCTCCAGGTCGATCGCCTTGTTCGAGTCAGGTACATACCAGCGATCTCGTGCATGTGCAAGGAGCCTGATCTCACGTGTCTCGAGACCGCCATCCTCGCGCAGCATCCCTGCGACTACCTCCTGCTCAATCAGTTCCCGTAGCCCTGCGCTCTTACGCATCCACCCGACGATCTGCGCGGGGATTGGTCCCTCACCGTCGTAGCGCAGGAAGTTCTGCTCCAGCAATTCGATCATCTCAGGCAGTTTCTCGTGCCTGCCCCACGCGCCTAGCTCACGCATGAACTGTGGCGTCAGTTCAGCCTGGGTCTGGGGTTTGTTCCCTAACTGCTGGCGCAGCCACTGGATCGCTGTCGCTTCATCCTTGACTAAGATAGTCAGCTGCTGAATCTCGCGCACTGAGAGACGCTTACGCTCATACTCGGCGACCTGTTCCTCGAGGAAAAACATCTCATCGCGCTGGGGGAAGCGCTGTCGCAGTCCTGCGTAAAACTCGGGTGCGGAGAGCGGGACCGCTACGCCTCGCTGTACATGAAAAGCGACCATGCGGTCGAAGAGCAAGTAGTCCAACCGCTCGGCAATCACTTCACCCTGTCCAACTTGCACTGACACGAAGACCGGGAGTTGTCGCAAATGCGTGCGCACGAAGTCCCACACGCCCTCTTCGCATCCTGCCTCACCCTGGAAGCGCTCCTCCAGTTCGCCATTTGGTTTGTACGTGGAGATGACCAGGTCCTGCTTAACAGCAGAGCTTGTGACCTGGCGGTAGGACCCCTGCTGCTTATCCAGCGTCCGGACATCGGCAATGACGAACCCTGCCGCCTGCATTGCCTCTTGGATCGCGTTCCAGACGCTATTACGTGAGTTGTGGAAGATCACCGTCATCCAACGCCCTGGCTTCAGCACGCGGTAGTACTCTTCGAAACACCGCTGCATCAGGCGCTGATACTCTGGAAGACGCTTTCGCTTGGCGTGGTCTATAATCGCTTCGGGTTCGGCATTCGTCCAGACCCGGTGCCAGGACTCCACGAGATAATTCAGGTCGGCATAGTAGATGTTCTCACCGAAAGGCGGGTCGGTAAATATGTAATCAATTGAATTATCGGGCAGGTCAAGATTTGCGGCCGTGCCGGTACTTCCAAAGGAAAAACTCCTGTCAGCTTGATAGAGGCGAAATGCTTTCGAAAGCCTCTCTACTTTGTTTTCAAGATTGTACCGTGGTGATACCTCAGCCACTTGTGATGATACATAATAGACGCCAGTTAATTGTCGATTAACCTGCGACCCACCTGGGCGTCCTTGCTGGATGGGCTGATAGCGATTGAGAACAGACATACCCCATACCGCTTGTTCCACCCAAAACAGCAGCATATGGCGAAGCCGAACATCCTCCACCGCTTCTGCCTTCGACCATATTGTTCCCAGTGCCTGGGCTGCTCGTGGAAGGTAGAGATGGGGTACAGATGTAAATCCTTTGGGGGCTAATCGCGAGCCATGTGACATTTTACTGATAGGGAACGCAGCGGTAGGAGCCAACGTCGGATAGGGCAGTGCTGCGATACGGTCAAGAAGGAGCAAATCTTCCTCATCCACTTCCTTCTCGTACCTGACGCGGCCAACATTGTAATTAAGAAAAATAGGAATGAAGCGTACTCGCTGAAAGGGTTCGTGGGTGATAGGATCGATCAACGTCTCCATAACGCGCTCTAGAGTGTCTTTTGTAAGTGTAACGGTGCATCCAGGGCAAGGGAATGACTCGTATACTCGCTTCGTCACCGGATCAAGAGACTCCTTCAGAAAGATAATCTCCTTGCCACATGCAGGGCAACTGAAGACCTGGCTCCAAACAGCATAGTTAATGCGACCAATAGTCACCCCATCTGTATGCTTCGTCTCATACATCCAGCCGAGTTCGTTCTGGACTTCCTGGAGGATGCGGGTTGCCTCACGCTCAAAGGCTCTTATATCCACAGGCAGATTGTAATTCGCAGCAATGAATGTCGCCGCAGGTCCCAGGTCATTCAGGATAGCCCTTCGCACACCCCAATGTGGCGATGGCAGTCCCGCTGTCTTGCGTTCGCGCTCCACCTCCCCCTTCAACGCGAGATTAGGGCGGAAGCACATTTGCGCCGCTACGCCTGTCATACCGGAGCCAGCAAAGCCGTCCAATACCACATCCCCTGGTTCCGTATAATGCAGGATATAGCGCATGATGGCCTTGTGTGGTACCTTCGTGTGGTAGCTATGTGCGGTATAGAGTGGGTCTGTCTTCCCTTCGCTTGTGTCGACAGCCAGGGGCTCCCGGCGATACGGCGCGTCTGGCTCATATGGCTTCCCATGGCAGCGGATGAAGTCCTCAAGGAATGGGTTCGGACAGGCAGTGTAGTACGGCGGGTCGGAGAGCGCCAGAATGTCTTCATCGCTCCCTATTGGAAAACCTTCCTGTGCGCGAAAGGTGGGATTGGCCAGCTTCTCACGCAGGCGCTCAGTGAAATAGGCCCGTCGTTCCGCATCATTAGCAAAAGAAAGAGCTAAGCAATTTACGAGTCCTCCGGTCTCCCCGGTCACTGTCAATGTCTTCTGGACCGGCTGCATATATCGCTGTGCATCCTGAGCGTGTGTTACTTCCTCGCTCATGCATTTCCTCCGCTCACTTGTGCTGTGGCCGCTGTCGCCTGCATATCAGATAGAGTATCACCGGTCCGCTCAATACTCAACCGCGTATTTCGTGCATCATAGCCGCGCATCTTCGCACGCAAGAATGTCTCGAAGCGCTGTCGTAGGTCGTCCTCTGTGCAAGGGAATCCTCCCACCGCTAGCGCCGCCAGTAAATCGTCAACATTAAGTGAGACCTTCTGAATGCCGCGCAAGGCCTTGTTCACGACCTGTACGAAGTCATCCGACAATGGTGCATCCTTTGCAGCGAGGTACTGCTCAATCGGCTGGCGTTCTGCGACCGTCATCCGGCTCAAACTCGCGCTCGCCGTCTCACTGCGCAACGTACTTTGCAGCGCTTCCTCCCAGTGAGACAGCATCAAATCTAACTCTGCTTCCAACTGGCCCAGGCGGCTTGCCGCCGATCCCTGCCTTATTGCCTGCGTCGGCTGGAAGCGACAGGATGGGCAGATCGGTGCGGAATCGAGTAGTTGGGCATGGAATTCCACACAGGCAGGGAGAGCATCCACCGCTCGTTCCCAGACATGTAGTTCTGGCGCGTTCATCTTATCTATCTGCGCGAGCGTTGCCAGCCGTATGTAGCGCGGATCATTCTTGAGTCGCTTCCGCCGCGTTGCATCCTGCGGCCCGAGGACTGCTTGCTGGTGTAACTGTGTGTACACTTCTAAATATCGCTGGCGAAGCTCGGTCAGGCGCCGGTTCCAGCCAGCCAGGTCAAAGACCGTCCCCTCCTTTAGAACGCGCCGCAGGTCTGCGATCAGCTGATCGCGTGCGCCCTCAGCCGCCGTATGCCATGCTTCGTTTGGCAGGACCATCAATGCCTGTCCCAAATACTCGGTCAGCGGTTGGAGCAGCGAGACTGCCTTCACCGTTTCCATCGTGTGCCTGGTGATGTTTCGGGCTTCGACGTCCCTGGCGATCTCCTCCCTCGTGAGCTGGAGGTTCCGCAGCTTGCCCGGCGTGTTGTATTTCGCCAGTGATTCCAAAAACTGTTTTGTCCGCCGCAACGCTGGTAAGAGGTTCAGGGAACTCAGCGGTACCGTTGGCCGCTCCACCTCTGCTACGAAGCCATCGCGTCCGATGTGGATCGCCAGCTTATCCGTGAAAAGCGGCGTGCCCAATACGTTGATTCCACCTTGCACGGTGTTCACGAGTTCCGCTGTCGAATTCAGCTCCGCGCTCACCCGCTCTTGAAGTTGCCGCACAGCATCTTCGCGAGTTCTGGCATCCACGAACAGGCCTGGCGGCAGCCCCAGCGCTTCGAAAATGAGCCGCCACTGTGCCACTGGTAGCTCCTGCGGACGACGATAGAAGCGAAAATCCGTCAACGCATCCAGGCCGAGTAGCGCGGCACGTTCAATGTTGCCGGCATCCAGCGTCTCCCTGCCAATCGTCAGCGTGATGTCCCCACTGTGTACCAGGGCGAGCAGGATAAGCGCCACCCACTCGGGCTCCAGTTTGAAGTGCCCATCCTTAAAGACGGGCACCGGTCCGTTCGCTTCCAGTGTGAGCACCTCGCCATGATTTACAACCTGATCTGCAGAGCGCTTTGTCAGTAGACCCAGAAAATACTGCGCGTAGGCTGATTTTTCTGGTCGGATGCGATCCTGTTCGTCGAGTAGGTCTAGGCCTGTGAGCGCAGCAAGCGCCTGCGCTGTGCGGGTATCGCGGGCGATATAGAGGATTGCATCTCTGGCGGCGGTCTTCCTGCCAACCTCCGTAATATTCTGGCTCATGCGCGTGAATGCCGGATAGTCGGGATAGCTCTCTGCGAAGTGTGATACTAGCAAGGCGCTCGCGATTACGTTCACCTGTTCGCGGAAGTCTGCACTCGCGCTCCGTGGTGCTAGTGCGAGTGCCTGAGCGATCGTATATGTTCTCCCACGGCAGATCACGCGCAGATGCGTACGAAAGTGAGCCTGAAGCCAGTCTGTCAACGCCCGCTGATGCGTATCTGCCTTCGCATTGTAGATCTGCTGGTTGCTTGCGGACTCTTGCGCCAGAGCCTTCGCCCCCGCGTACCGCCGCACCAACTCCTCAAAGTCCGGTCCCACGTCTCGCAGCGCGAACTGCACCTCATCTGACCCCTCTGTCGCCTTCCCCTCTTCCTGGCCAAAGGGAGGCAGGAAATAGAGGTAGAAGTCGTGTGGGGGCTGGGCAGTGCTACGCTCTCGTGGCGAGCCAAGAAAAAGATACCCAGGGCGGGTAACTTTCTTCTCTGGCCACGGCAGTTGATACTCCCAGATACGGAAGTTCGTCACGTACGAGGTCTCGCGGATATCCAGAAGACCCTGCAGTGCCGAGAAGAAGTACTTATTCAGATCGCGCTCGTCGAGGAAGTTCCCGCGCTCCTCGATGTTGCTGTCGAAGTCGATATCCTTCTTAAGATCGAGGTAGTACTGCCCATTCTCCTCATTGTACGTAATGTACTGCCCATTCACCGTGCGCAGAATTTCACGCAAGGTCACCCGTACCTGGTCAGCCAGGAAATCCGCCGTTGGCTCGGGGAGCCGAATCCATAGACAGAGCTGATCTCGAAGTTCCTCCGCTGTGACCCCGAGTGGCGTATCCAGTTCGCTTGTCAGCCGGTGTACACTCAGTGCGTGAACGATGCGCAGCGCCATTGGCTTCAGCAGCGCCCGTTCTCTTGGGAAGGCATGCGTTACGCGGTCCAGGAGCACATCACTTTTCTGCACTACTTCCGTCACGCCTGGCAGCGTGCGGAGGGACGGATTCCCACGTAGCACATC
>JBKPBA010000405.1:0-3425 GCA_046726675.1 Chloroflexota bacterium | reverse complement strand
GCGATAATCAGCCGGCCGTCACGATCGAGAAGACAAATGTTCTTCACCAACTCTTGAGGAGAGGCATTGACAGCACGAGCCGCTTCTTCAACTGAATGACAAGGTTGATCGAATGACAGATGCTCGGCTTGGATGTGTTGTTGCTGAAGATAGGCTTGAAGTCGTTGTTCAGAGGTATTCATCTGGCTTCCTTTCAAGATGAGAGTAGTGATGGGATACATCTTACCTGATAGTTGCTTTAAGGACAAGCCCCGTGTCAAATCACAACTTGATATACAAGATGACGACAACTGGCTCTTATGTGATCTTGTGGACATCCAGGCCAGAGTAGCAGTCAGACAACTTCGTGCAAGGCCATATTGACGCGCTAGCTTCCAATCTCTATAATACCCCTGTTACCATTTAAAGATAGGGTACTCACAAGGGAAGTGGCTACCCAATTATTTTGCTTTGAAAGAGTGCTCCAGTGCCGAGACCCAATACTGTAACCATAAAAAAATTTGTTACATCCATTTACCCTCAACTCCTGGGCAAGTCGCTCGTTTTAGCGCTTTCCTTGCTCATTGTTGCTTGCACAAGCACAACTGTTGCAATCAGTAAGCCAACGCCAACCCCTCCGCAGATTTCTCCGACCAGTGGACCTGTTGAACAAACTGCCGCACCAGGTTCAGTAGAAGTCAAGATTACGCTTGTTGAGTTTCGCATCATTTCCTCGGTGACAGTCTTTCATGCCGGTACTCATTACTACTTTGTGGTGTCGAATCACGGGCACGAAATTCACGAGTTCATGATGATGCCCGATAAGCCGGATGGAAGCCCACTACCACCCGATGAACAGTACAAGAGGATGCTCATCGAGCTTGAACCAATCATTCCTGGCACGACATGGACCACCAATTTCACATTTCCAGCCTCAGGAAGATTCGAGATGGCCTGCCAGATGGGGAGGCACTATCTAGCTGGCATGAGACTACCTATAACTGTTAGCAAATAGATAAGGAGAAAAATGATAATGAATGAACTTCGTATTGCTGTCCTTGGAGCAGGAAACATTGGCGGTACGCTTGGACGAAAATGGGCAGCAGCCGGACACGAGATCTCCTTTGGAGTAAACAACCCTGATAGCGATAGGGCACAGGCACTGCGAGCTGAACTGGGCACTAACGTAACAATCGGCCTGGTAGTCGACGCACTGGCGGATAGTGACGTGGTCGTGATGGCTCTCCCTGGCAAGGCAATGGATGAGACGATCACCAAACATGCTGCACAACTCGATGGCAAGATAATCATCGATACAGCGAACAAACTGGGAGGTGGCCCGATGAATAGTTTCGCAACCTTCCAGACGTATACACCACACGCACGTGTCTTCAGAGCATTTAATACACTCGGCTGGGAAAACTTTGCCGACCCTGTGTTCGATGGCGTCCAGGCTGACCTCTTTTACTGCGGGCCTGACGGCGATGCACGCGCAGTAGCCGAACAACTGATTTCAGATGTTGGCTTACGTCCCATGCGACTTGGCGATGTAGACCAGGTGGGTCTGGTTGACTCTGTCGGATCGCTCTGGTTCGCACTCGCTTTAGGACAAGGTAAGGGACGCAATCTTGCGTTCAAGGTGCTCACAAGATAGATTTTGAAAAGGCGAATCACAGCGGGCGAACAGGCCTCACCCCAACCCTCTCCACGAAGTGGAGAGGGAGCAAAGGTGGCCCTCACCCCTGCGGATGGTGATGGGCTTTTCGTTAGATTGATGCCTATGAGGGCCGATGAATCGGCGGTGGGCGCGATAAATCGGCCCCAACAGAGGGCCGGATTATTGTGTCAAAGTGTATGAGCTTACCCAATATTCTAAATTGCTATCGTAGGAAATAAAGGCTATCACTATGGTTGTTTTATTAGATAGAAGATTAGCTCTCATGTCATATAAGCGATTGGTATTACCTGTTTCGCAGCCTCGCAATTTCTTGACGATTATAGTATAGTATTAGAGCGAATATCGAACGTTTGTATCAATATCTATTAGAATAGAAACCCACAAGTAACGGCCAGAAGAACTTTGTAAATAACTTGTGGTGATTGGTGGTTCTGTTTTATGCCTCAGGACAAAATTGTTATTCGTGGTGCCCGCGAACATAACCTGAAAAATATCGATGTTAGTATCCCCCGTGACCAATTAGTAGTAATTACGGGCCTCTCTGGCTCAGGCAAGAGTAGCCTGGCTTTTGATACTATTTTTGCCGAGGGGCAGCGCCGTTATGTTGAATCTTTATCGGCCTATGCACGGCAATTTCTCGATAAAATGGAGAAGCCCGATGTCGATCATATCGATGGCCTTTCACCCGCTATATCTATTGATCAGAAAGGCAGCTCGCATAATCCTCGTTCGACTGTCGGTACGGTTACGGAGATTTACGATTATATGCGCCTGCTCTATGCACGTATCGGACATCCACACTGCCCTAAATGTGGACGTGAGGTAAGCCGGCAGACCGTCCAGCAAATTGTCGACGCTGTGCTCAATTTACCTGAAGGTTCGCGCATCATGCTACTTGCTCCACTCGTCACAGGGCGCAAGGGCGAGTACAAAAGTATCTTTGAGGAGATGCGCCGTTCTGGTTATGTGCGTGTGCGTGTGGATGGCAAGATATACGATCTGAGTGATGAGATTGACCTGGATAAGCAGAAAAAACACACCATAGAAGTGGTCGTTGATCGCCTTGTCATACGCAAAGGACAGAAGGAAGGGCGCAATGAAATACCTCCATTGAAGCAGGTAGCTGAGCGTCCAGCACTTTATGATGTCAATGCAGAGAGGGAGTTGCAACCTGGGGAGGACGGAATCAGAGCAGAACAAGCAGCGGTGCGACAGGAACAGATCGATTCTTCATTCCGGCGTAGAGATCCTTCGGCTTCGCCTCAGGATGACAATGCGGGGCGACAGGAACAGATCGATTCTTCTTTCCGGCAGCGTGTAACAGATTCGCTCGAGACTACGTTGAAACTTGGCGGGGGTGTTGTACTGGTTTCGATTGTCGATGGCGAAGAAATCCTGTTTTCTGAGAACTTTGCCTGCGTTTATGATGGTATCAGTCTACCAGAAATTGCGCCGCGTACCTTTAGCTTTAATAGCCCACATGGCGCGTGTCCAACCTGTACCGGTCTGGGAACACTGCTAGTGATCGATCCAGAGCTAATAGTGACGCATCCTGAATTGAGCCTGGCAGAGGGAGCGATTGTGCCATGGAGCAAGGTTATCAATGGAAGCCAGTGGCATGCATCGATTTTGGAGGCGCTTGCGAACGAGTATAACTTCAGTCTCAATACTCCGTGGCGCAGACTGACGGAAGAACAACGCCAAAAGGTGCTCTACGGTACACCTGAACCGCTGGCGATTCGCTATACACCTCAGCATGGCCGTACAC
>JBKPBA010000404.1:0-11707 GCA_046726675.1 Chloroflexota bacterium | reverse complement strand
CACCTTATAGATGAAGGGGCTGATGCCATTCTCGCGGTCCATCTGTCCTCGAAGCTAAGCGGCACCTACCAGTCTGCATGTACCGCGCGAGACACGTTGCCTGACACTGTGAAAAAAATTCCTATTGAAATTATCGATTCGAAAAATATAAGTATAGCTATGTCACGACCCATTTTGCGGGCTGCGCAAGAAGCGAGAGAAGGATTGAGTCTTCCAGAGATCAAAGCACATTTACTCGACGAACTGGCACGCACGCGTATTCTTGCTGTCCTGGATACACTGGAGTATGTGAAACGTGGTGGTCGCATTGGTGGCGCCAGGGCTTTTTTAGGAAATATGCTTAGTGTCAAGCCAATCATCTCTTTGAAAGATGGTGAAGTAATCCCAGTAGAACAGCCGCGCACACGCAGCAAAGCCTATGCACGAATCGCGGAATTAGTGCAAGAAATGGGGAAAATAGAGCATATCTCAATTGCCGAATCAAGTGAGGGTTTCGCTGAGCAACTTGCGCAAGTAATCAAAACTGTGTATGCGGGTGAGCTTCCTATTTATAAGCTTGGTGCTGTGTTGGGCACACACACCGGGCCAGGTACGGCTGCTATTGCCGTCGTCATCGCAAAGCAAGACTGAATAACTGAATATATCCATACTCCAAACTAAGTTATTCTAGCCATTGACGTTTCAAGGTGTGTCAAGTTACAATAGGTATATGGATAATTGGAAGATAACAATCCTTCCTTAACCATAGCAAAGCTGGCCGTCAGCACTAAAAAAGTCTCTGAGAGACAGTGCCTTTTAGCAAGGCACCATGTTCTGTGTACCACGTAGTTCGTTTTTTTGTAATCGCCTTTTGTTCGTTAGAAACCATTGCTAGAGATACCCCTGGTGGGTATCCGTGGGTAGCCATCTTTTTCGAGCGTGTTGGGAAATCCCTGGCGGGATCCTGGCACTGGCTATGACTACGAAGGAGGAACGACTGTGGGAATGTTACGGGTGATGTCGCGGCGTGGTGACGACCGTGTCACCTGGGATGAGCAGAGTGTCCTGGCGGGAGACCCCGAAGCGACTGCTGCTGTTCGAGAGGCAGAACGTATCTTTGAGCAGGAACGTGCCAAGGGTGCTACATCCTTCAGAATTGATCCTGGGAAACCGGCACAACGCATCGAGGAATTTGACCAAACAGCCGAGCAGATTGTCCTTGTCCCGCGAGTCGTTGGCGGATGATCTTCATTACTCAGCAGGTGCTTACCACGCTGGGTTGGATTGTCTTAATGCTGGCGATCTCTCCGATGGTATGGTTGATTTTCCAGCCATATTTCAAGAGTTTATCGCCTGCTGAACGTAGGGCAAACGGGCTTCTGCATGATGTTCTTACTCCTGAGCAGTGTCGTCAACTTGTGTGGCGTGGTTATTTGGAAGTTCCAAGTCCTACAACCGCCCAGCGTATCTATCGTGTGCCGCGTGCCAGGGGCTATGTGCAGGTCATCGAAAATGGTCGAGCCGTGATGCGATTGTGCGTACAACCAATAGAAAGTTTGCCTGATGCTGATGTCGTTGTGCTTCATAAACTGATGATTGAAGCTAACGAGGAGCACTACCTGCAAAAGGCCAACAAATATCTATGTTCTGATTAGTCAAATGCATAGGAGCCGGGTTAATTTTCTCTTTGAGGAAATTAGTTTAACCTGGCTCTTACTCGTCTTCCGCATCATCCATTTCATCTTCCAGCACCTGCACCAACTCACGATGGCCATTTTGTTTAACACATGCATGTGGCCCGCCATCGAGAGGTGCCCTGCAAAGTGGACATATGGGTCTACCACTGCTGACCAGTACCGCGATCGAACTGGTTAAATGCTTGGCCTGCTGCAATGTGAAACGGAAAGAGAGAGTATCCTCATCACGGAGAATCACCTGGGGCTCTTGCCCTGGTTCCATAACGATTCCTAACGGAACGCTGGTCAATATCAACAAATTGCGCCTTTCATCGTAACTGATACGTAGTTGGCCGACCTGGAATTCAAAATCGGGTTTAGCTGGAAAGTTGGCAGGCGCTCCCTGCGGAGGTGGTGGAGGAGAAGCTTGGGCTTCTGTGCGCAAAATACGTCCCTCGGTGAGCTGTGCCAGTATTCGATCAAGAGCTATCGAGAGACTATTGAGCTGCTCTTTCTCCATCCACAAGGCAACAGAGATATTGTGTATCATAGCAAACAAACGAAAACGACGTTGACCAGGCTGGCCAATTGCTTCGGCGCCAACTATTTCAATGGGACCCAGGTCTTTACTCATAGATAAACCTCCATCACTGCTTGGCAGAGGATACAATCAAGGCTACGTCTCAACCCCGATGGGAGTTAGCAGCGTTCCTTGTACTAATATCCTCGCGAAGGTTCGTACCGATTTTGCAGTTGCTGACCTGTGCGGTATCGTTTGAGATTATCAGCAAATAATGCAGCGAGGCGAGTGTCATAATGAGCGCTGTTCCCAGAAATATGTGGCGTCAAAATAACATTCGGCATCGAGTACAGAGGGCTTTCAGAAGGCAATGGCTCCTCTTCTGTAACATCCAGTCCTGCACCTGCAATCCAACCCTCGCGTAATGCGCGTATAAGCGCTTGCTCATCAACGACTCGTCCGCGAGCAATATTTACCAGATACGCGTTGCTGCGCATAATGCGTAGTTCTTTTTCACCAATCAACTTCTCAGTTTCTCGTGTTAAGGGCACTGAAATAACTACGTTATCACTCAGACTTAACAATTCGTGCATCTGTTCTGGTGGGAAGGATTGATCCACATCCGGTTCATGCTCTCCAAAGTTATGGATTGAGCGCCGGGTGCCAAGCACATGCATGCCAAAGGCACGACCAAGTTGAGCAATTCTACGGCCAATATTGCCAAGTCCAATTATGCCCAGAGTTTGACCTGCTAATTCATGCCCTCCAAGGTGATACCAGGTGGCAGTTCGTGCCCACACATGCTCATCCTGGAGACGTACCATCTGAGGCCAGTTCCAGTTAAACATTAACATGCTGCCGAAAACATACTCGCTGATAGTCTCCGTATGTATACCTGCCGCTGTTGTCACAATCACACCGCTATTTGCATCCAACATTCCTGTTGTTGCAAGTGAGTCGACACCTGCTCCCGGAAATTGTAGCCAGCGCAGCCTTGGCGCCAGTGTACGCCACTTAGCCGGAATGATATAACTACATAAAATCTCTGCATCGGGCAAGTAGACAGAAAGCTCATCAGCGGTGGTTACAACCACCGCTTCGGTAGCAGCGGCCTCTTTTAGAAGTTGTTGCGATTCGGCAGTGAATGGAAATGTACTCACGACTTTCAGACTGCTAGACACTATCACGAACTGCCTTTCAATATGTAGCTACCTATTCTTCGATTAGCGAACGACAATCTCTTTTCATTGGTAGTAGTTGTAGTCTATACGATGAAAGGCATCGTGACAAGGGTTGTCGAAAGAGTAGGCTTACTTGATACCTTTGTCTTTCTATCCTGATACCGACGTGTCTTGTCTAGAAGTATAGTGCTTTGTTACCCTCAGAAAGGTGTATATCTGCGACCAGGGTTTGTTATTGTCTATTTCCCTTAATTCTTGAGTAGTTGATAGCGTATAGCTTTTGATATCCATGCTGTCTTTATAACTTGTGCGTTTAGGAAAAACACGCTGGCACAAAAACCGAGTTTTCATTCTGCCGGAAATCCGTGATGGGGTTAGTGGTGGGCATTGAGCCTGATCTGACAATTGTCCTAGAGAAAATCTATTTAGTGCAGATGCTAGTTTTCATACGTTTGAAGAGGTAGAAGTTTATTTACATGAGTATTGGTGAACTGGAAGATGACTTGTTCCCGCCAGGCCATCTTCATACATATATAGGGCTATCACACAGAATTGCCCCTATGCAGGAAGTGAGTAGTATGATTGTCAATAACGACGTAAAACGGGGAGGAGCTGTAAATCCAGTTCAATTTAATGATATCCCAAATGGGTCTGCGCAAAATAGGAAGGCGCCTCTATCGCAGGGAATCCCCCCTTCTCGAAGATCGAAAAGGAAAGATCATCGTCGTTTAGTAGTTATACTCAGCATGCTTTTATTCGTAATGCTTATTCTGGCTGCTGTGCGCGTGATGAGCGTCGAGAGCGGCAACAATGATCAGTTAGTATTAAAAATTGGGAATCAACAGCAAGCGCTCATTGATTTGAGGCAGCCGAGTATTCCGATTAGCCCCTATCTCTTTGGCGTGAATGTATTCCCTAAAGCCGGTACAACCTCGATAGATTCACAAAACGGCAACTTTACAGGCTTTATGTCTTATGATACCCCGATTATTGATGGCCTGCAGAACGCAGGCATCAAGCTTCTTCGCTTCCCGGGTGGAAGCTGGGGAGAGGATGAGCCAGATCAGAATCATATCCTGAGTTATGAGCAGCTTTATGATTTTAGTACGCTGCTCTACCAGGTTGGGGCAGATGGGATGGTACAGGCGCGCCTTTCCAATCCAATCAATGCTGCGGGCTATCCCGCCAGTCTGCCGGAGAGAGCTAATCTGGCTGGTAATTGGGTGGACTTTATGAGTAACCCGCACAGCGCCTTTCGCAAAGGCAAATTTGCTCACGTACAGATCCATCCCATCAAATTCTGGACTGTAGGCAACGAGCCGGACAAGCTTATGAATCCAGATCAACCTGGCAACTCACTCACTGTTGCTGCCTACGTGAATGACTTTATTGCATACTCAATCGTCATGCATCAAAATAATCCAACCATCAAAGTCTTTGGCCCAGAAATTAGCCAGTTCTTTGGTCTTGGTGCAGGTCCAAAAGACTCAATGGGTACGCTCTGGATGGAAGGATTTTTAGAAGGTGTAGCCAAATATGAGAAGGCTCATCCCGGTCTCAAATTTCATCTCCTGGATGGTGTCTCATTCCATCGCTACCAGTTCACTGATGCTCGCTTCGCTCCCAATCTATTGATGAGTAGCCCTGACGAGTGGAACTACCTGCTTCCATCACTGCGCCAGTTCGTTCGACAGACTATGGGGCGTGATTTGCCAGTTGCGATCACTGAAATCAACTCGAATCCAAATGCCCAGGTACCGACTCGTGGACAGGCTGCGTTATGGTGGGCCGATACGCTCGGCACACTGATGAATCAGCAAGCTGACCTCGTGGCCTATTTCTCAGCGGAGGGTGTCCAGCCACCCTACCCACTATTTAACGCCGATGGCTCACAAACAGCTATGTACCGGGTAATGGAGTTGTTCTCGCATCTACAACATGATCTCATCCCGTTGCAGATCCAGCATGATCCTGTCAGTGTCTATGCCACTCAGGATGAGGCGCATCAGGCCGTTAGTCTCCTGTTCATTAATAAATCAGATACAAATCAGTTTGCGGAGGTGAGTTCTCAGAACCAGCTTTTTGGTTTCAGTCCCTGGCATACCCAGGATATCAGTATCGGGGCCAATAGTATGGTGCTTATTACATTGCATCGTAATGGCGGTGCAGAAGCTTTTAGCTTCATTGTTCCGAGCACAGGTGACGCTACTATTAATCGATTGAAGCAAACCGTGTGCGGCAAGAAAACTGACCCGCTCGGATATGATATTCCGTGTTAGAGGGGTTCTTGGGGGCACATAGTCTGCGAAGAAAACCTGATAATTACCATTCAACCTAATCGAGGTAACTAGTGATTTTAACCGCTGTTAGTCAATTCTTTTTAATACTCTACTTACTTATCATCATATTGATGGTATTTCAAGCTATCTTTAATATACGTTTACGCCTATTCATCTGGGAGAAGCCTGAACATGCATGGCTTAACCACGCTCCGACAGTCTTTCGTGACCCTTGCCTGACCTTTACAATTCTTTTGCCTGCCAAGAATGAAGAGGATGTCTACCGTGAGACAATCCAAAAAGTCTACGACCTCAACTATCCGAAAGAACTCATGCAAATTATCGCCATTTGTCGTGAAGATGATCCTGGTACTATTGCCGAGGCTCAGGCTAAAAACGATGAACTTGGCGATCCAAATGTGCAATTGCTAATTTATAATGATTATCCTGTCAGCAAACCGCATGGATTGAACTTGGGATTACAGGTAGCGCGTGGCGATGTGGTAACCATCTTCGATGCAGAAGATGAACCACATCCCGATATTCTCAATATTATCAATACCTCGATGCTCAATGAGGACATTGACGCTGTGCAAAGCGGTGTACAGCTCATGAACCACAATACTAAATGGTTCTGCTTCTTGAATGTGCTTGAATATTTCTTCTGGTTTAAGTCATCTATGCACTTCTTCGCGCGTATCGGAATGACTCCACTTGGTGGCAATACCGTATTCGTGCGACGCGAACTAATGGAACAATTAGGTGGTTGGGATGAAAACTGTCTGACTGAAGATGCAGAACTTGGCATTCGCCTCAGTCTCTCACATACGCGCCTGCGTGTCATCTACGAAGATGAATACGTCACTCGTGAGGAGACACCGCATACAATTAAACAGTTCATCAGGCAGCGTACCCGCTGGAACCAGGGCTTCATACAAATTCTCTTCAAATGGGAATGGTTGAAGATGGAAAAGCTTTCCCAACGCTTGCTGGCATTTTATGTGCTCATCTTACCAGAAGTGCAAGCATTATTTGCACTTCTGATCCCTGTTGCAATCATTATGTTCTTTTTTGTCAAATTTCCCCTCTGGCTGGCTATGCTCACTTTCATACCTCTTTATTGTTTTGTCCTGGCAGTCTTCTTAGATTTGGCAGGACTGCATGAGTTTCTGAAGGCGCATAATCGCAAGTGGAAATGGGGCGAATCGATTATCTTAGTGCTGGCTTTCTTCCCATACCAATGGATTCTGAGTATTGCCGCTCTTCGAGCTGTTTATCGTGCAATGAAGGGGACATCAAATTGGGAGAAAACTGCGCACATCGGACAGCATCGCAGCAGAGTCGCTGCTTGAATAATTATTCCAATGAATAGAAATAAGAAAGGCACATGACAGTTTCCTATAGACCGACATCAAGCCCTCAAGAGCCAGAACCGCAACGTTCAGACGTTCAGCAAACGCAGAGTTCTGTTGCTCGGCCACAATCGGAAGTCGCGGTAAATGCGCAGCCTTTGCCTTCATCGATCCGGCGAAAGGTTGTTGGAAAACCACCGATGACTCCTCCTGTCGGAATTGCAGGTAATGGCCAGGTTGGGAATAACGAAGAAGCTAAACGTTATTATTCTCAATACAACACTGCGTCTCCTGCTGCCTTAAATAGTGCCACGACACCAACACAAAAGTCGGCTCCATTTATTCAGTCCATCTTGCCTCAGAATGCACAGGAGGTACAATCTGCCAGCGCACGCAGCGTGAGCGATTCACGGGTGCAAAAAGAACAAGTGGGAGATGCATCAGGCTGGTCAAACTCGCTCTTAAGGGACGTTTCAATACAAGCTACAACCAGGCAAGGAGCGGTTCCACAGGAAATCGAGAATGGCAATATCATTTTGTATCGTCGCCCCAATTTCTTCTTACGCACAGCTTATCGTCCTGGACAAAAACAGAATCCTCTGCGCAAACCGACCGGCAATACGACGATCATTCCAAAAGTAATGCCTCATCAAGAGACACGTATTGCGGGTAGTGATACGCATCTGATGCCGAATATTACGTTGAACACTACCAAACAGACACGGGCGATACCGTTGCCTACATGGTTGGAAGCTATAATTGTTGTGCTGAGCCTTGCAGTTACATTTGTACTTCATGCATATAACATGTTTAACTTTCCACGCTATGAGCTGGATGAAGGGACCTACATGTCGAATGCATGGGCAATTACACAAGGACTTATTTCGCCTTACCCCTATGGTTATGGACACCCTCCATTGGCCTGGATGCAAATTGCGGCCTGGATGCAACTAACTGGTGGACCTTTTACTTTTGGCAATGCGCTCAATAGCGGACGTGTCTTCATGCTCTTCTACGCTGTGGGGAGTGCCTTATTGGTATATTTGATTGTACGCCGTTGGAGTGGCAGCCGTAGCGCTGCTTTACTAGCTCTGATCATCTTCTCACTATCACCGCTCAGTGTAACCTTTCAACGCCAGATCTACTTAGATAATGTTGCTACATTCTGGCTATTGCTCTCCCTCTATTTCCTGGCGGCCAGCAATAGTCGCCTGCTCTTAATTGTTTTAGCGGCAATTTCATTTGGCGTCTCCGTACTCTCAAAAGAGATTATGTTGCTCTTTTTGCCAGTGATGTTATACGCAGCCTGGCTGCATACAACCAAATTCCAACGCAAGTTTAGTATCGTGTCATTCGTTTATATCGTGATTGCCGTCTGTTCAGCTTTTGTATTGATGGCAGTTTTGAAAGATGAGTTATTTCCCTATGCCTGGCATCTTCCTTGGGATACACATGTTCACTTGAGCCTGTTGGATACATTTGTGGGACAAGTCCAACGCAGCCAGTTCAATGGTAGTTTCATTACGAGTTGGGCTGCCTGGCTCAGTCTTGATCAAATTTTTATCGTTTGCAGTATAGCAGCCCCGCTATTTAACCTGGTTTATGGCTTGTTGAGTCGTTGGCGTTTGCTTCTGTATATGTTACTCTCACTACCCCCATTTAGATTCTTTAATCGAGCATTTCGTCAAAAACTGAAATCGCGTGATTCAGAACGAGAACCGGATAGACATTTGCTCATCTCTTTGCTGGCAATCAGTTTCTGGATACTGCTTATACGCGGTGGACAGGTGCTCTCATTCTATATCATACCGCTTATCCCTTTGATTGCAGTCAACGTTGCAATTGCCTTCAATACTATTCTGGGCTGGATGGGCAAAGTGGTGCGTTTCGATGTCGTGCGGGCTTTTCTGCTCTTAATAGTTCTGGTAGCTCTTATTCCCTACAATGTAAAGGCCATGGGAGGCATTTTCTATCAGCATCCCACTTCAGCCCAACAACAGGCGCTAGTATGGATACGTACACATGTTCCACATAACTCTTTTATCGTCATTAACAGCTATATGTACCTGGATTTGCGAGTATCTGGTGGCCAGGGCGTTGGTGATGGAGCACCCTATCCTCATGCCGAGGTTTATTGGAATGTAGCTGGAGACCCAGAGCTACATCAGCAGGCCCTTGATAACAACCCGGACCGCATCGACTACATCGTTGCTGATTCGGAGATGTTGCACGATATTCAAACCGTTGGTGGAGATATGGGCATCATCAATGATGCATTACAAAAATCCGTATTACGCGCAGAGTTCCGCGCAGACGATCAGAAACTGCAGATTGTCATACAGGTCTGGCAGGTAATTCATAAAATGCCACCCCCCAACGTCTATACTGTTCCAGCAACGGGTAGTGGCTAACTGCGATTCTTTAGTACTCCTCCCTACTTTACGCATTTAACAAATACAAAACACATATATCAAAAATAGAAAAGGAATCTCTAAACATGCTTGCAACACGACCAGATACCGATACAATCGCCATCATTCGTACCTTTGATAGCATCGAAAAAGCAGCTCATCGCATCATCGAACAAATTGGCGGTATGGACTCGGTCATGCGCGGAGCCAAAATAGCAATATTGAAACCTAACTTTGTAGCTGGCCGCAATGCCGAGACCGGCTCAACCACCAGTTTTGCTCTCCTCAAAGCCGTTGCAGAAGAAGTTCGCGCATGTGGCGCAGAGCCTGTTCTCTGCGAAACACCAGGCACCGAGTTTGACCGCGAGGCCACCTACACCATTCTGGGTGTTGAAAAATTCTGTACTGAAAATGGCATTCGCATTGTACGCGTAGATACTGAAGGTGGTGAGCAAGATTGGGTAGAACTACGACCTGAGGGTGCAAAACGCTTGCGTCATTTCCGCATCCCGCGTATTCTGAGCGAGGCATGCTTCATTAACCTGCCAGTCCTCAAAACGCACGTTGTCTCGACCATGACACTCGGCATGAAAAATCCAATGGGCATTTTACCGCGACCCGACCGCCGCTCGATGCACACCTTTGGTATCGACCAGAGCATCGTTGATATGAATCTTGGCATCAAACCTGACCTCACCATCATAGACGGCAGCGTCGGACAGGATGGCGAGGGGCCGCTTTATGGCGATAAGGCCGATCTACAAGTACTCGTGGCAGGACGCGACAGCCTGGCAGTTGACCTGGTCTGCTGTCAAATCGTCGGTGTCAAGCCACGTGATATTCCGCATCTGAAACTGGCTCTGGAACAGATGGGCAAGCCATCGTGGAAGCTGGTTGGTGAAGATGTTGGCGTCATCAAGAAGTTTCGTCTGCCACAGCAAAAAACTCTCTACCGCTTCATCTTCTGGATGATGTATCCACTGGATTATCCTTACACCTGGGTTGCGGAGCGAGGCAAGCATCTTTGCACCACACTTTATGGCACGGGATTAGTTGGCACGCGCCCGCAAATCAAAGAAGAAATTTGTACCCGTTGTGGCGTCTGTGTAGAAGCCTGCCCGCTGCCAAATGTGATTGACCTCAAGACTTTGAAGGTTAACTACCGGACCTGCCAGCGTTGCCTGCTCTGTTTCGAGGCTTGTCCTGAGAAAGCCATCAGCGTGAAAGGTTATTCGGGAGCGAGGCAAAAGCTATGACATGTTCTAAATCCGTCCCTCCAACGACGCTAGCGCGTCTACTTTTGCGTAGCAAAAGTCAGGAGGAATGATATGACTATCTTAGTAACTGGTGCGACAGGTTTTCTAGGTTCGGCGCTAACTACCGAACTGGTAAAACAAAAGCAGATTGTACGTATACTGGCACGAGAAGAACAGAAAGCCCGTGCGCAATTTGGTGAAAGGGTCACGATCATTCGCGGCGAGATCACCGATGTGGAGCAAGTAGAACGAGCAGTTGATGGTGCAACCACCATTTACCATCTCGTGGGTCGGCTCTATCATCCCAGTGTACCTGCAGAACTCTATCATTATACCCATGTCGAGGGCACGCGTATCCTGCTCAACGCTTGCAAGAGGCAGAAGCAGTTGAAGCGCATCGTGCATTGCAGCACTACTGGGGTGCATGGAGTAACGGGTAAAACGCCGGCAGCAGAGAATGCTCCCTTTGCTCCCACTAATCCCTATGAGGCTACCAAACTCCAGGGCGAATTACTTGCGCTGAAGGCATTTAAAGAAAATGGACTACCCGTAAGCGTTGCCCGCCCGGGGCTGGTGTATGGACCTGGAGATCTCCATTTACTTGGCTTCTTCTCTTCAATTAAAAAGGGTGTATTTCGTGTCATCGATGGTGGGAAGGCGCTGCTGCATCCAATTTATATTGATGATATGACCTCGGCCTTTCTTCTGTGTGCTGTTCGGCCAGAGGCCATTGGACAGAGCTATAATATCGCCGGCGAGCATCCCGTGACCTTTCGCGAACTGTCAACAGCCATCGCACACTCCTTGAATCGAGAACTACCAAAGGGTAGTATCCCTCTATGGCTAGCCAATCTCGCCTCGGACATTTTCTCGGTAATGCCAGGCATCAATGAAGAGAGGGCTCCACTTACACGTAGTCGTGTCCAGTTCCTTACGCATAGCCGTGTCTATGATATCAGCAAAGCCAAGACCGAATTGGGCTTTGTTCCCCATGTGGGGTTAGAGGCCGGGATGAAAAATACAGCCGAATGGTACCACAAGCATGGTTATTTA
>JBKPBA010000403.1:0-11186 GCA_046726675.1 Chloroflexota bacterium | reverse complement strand
TTACTCATCCTGCTTCTATGATTCATACCCGTCAGACCGATGAAGAACGCAGGACAGCCGGAATTACACCGGGCCTTATCCGGCTTTCTGTTGGTGTTGAGAATGTAGAAGATATCATTTATGATCTTGAACAGGCTTTGGGGTAGTATGCCGGGCGACCGCAAGGGTCTTGAACAGGCTTTGGAGTAGTATACCGGGCGACCGCAAGGGTCGCCCCTACATTTCCACCAATTTGCCAGGTGTGAGGTTCTTCATATTGAATCGGTAATTTCTTGCATTGACAAACTCAACACAATCCCTAATAATGAGTGAGTAAAACGTTTAAGCGAGTGAAATATTTCATCCTCACTTCATTGATGCTGCGCTTATACAGAAGGGTAGGGGTTACCATGAGTACAAATTCAGGTCGTATTGGCAAGTATGAATTTCAGGAGCGGTTAATATCTGGTGCCGTAGGTGAGATCTGGAAGGCATTTGACACTCAACAGCGTCGCTATGTTGCTATTAAAATCATCCGGGTCAATGCACAGAGTAGCACCGATTTCACTCCACATTTCTATCGCGAAGCAGAAATCCTCGAATCACTACACCATCCCAATATCGTACCGGTACAGGATTTCCGCGTTGCACAAAGCGGGAACGAAGCTTACATTATTATGGATTACATAGAGGGTCCATCACTCGCCGACTATCTTGATAGGACCGCTCACAGGGGAACAATCCCTCCTCATGACGAAATTATTCGGCTGCTGGCACCTATCGCCGGCGCTCTTGACTACGCACATCAGCGCAATGTGATTCATGGCGCGCTTAAGCCAGCTGTTATTCTACTGGGCAAAGATGGTGCGACATCCCTTTCACCAGGACAACCAAAAATCACCGATTTCGGATTCAACCACATACAGAATCCGCTAGTTCTCTCACTCAATGACGTGTCTTACATCTCACCAGAGATTGCGCAGGGCTTTGCAGGTTCGAACAGGAGTGATGTATATTCACTTGGAGTGATTCTCTTCGAGATGTGTACAGGCACGCTACCTTTCCATGGTGAAACACCGGGCGACATTTTGATGCAACATATTCATGGTACGCCTACCTCACCAGCACTCATCAACCCACATATCCCCCCCGCACTAACAGCGGTCATCATGCGTAGCCTTGCCAGGGATCCTGCACCGCGTCCCTCCAGCGCGACTACACTGGTTGCAACTGCGGCAAAGGCGCTGAACACGAGCATGCCAGAAAGCATCGGTCAGTCTTCTGCATCGCTGGGAACCGCCGATTCCCTTTCCTTGAGCGGAATCGGCAGTTCGCTGGATACTATGAATAGTCCAACCTATCCCAGCAAACTGTCACAGCAACCCCCGTCAAAAGCGTCATCTGTGCCACCAGTTGTAGCGGGCAGCAATACACCTACTCTGCCACCGCCTCCTGTCATCTCATCTTCGACACCAGTTTTGCCTGTCACACCGACAGGGTCAATACCAGTGCTACAGACGCCAGGGGAAAATTACATAGCAACGCCTCAGATATCACAGCCATCTCTTGCCGCCTCAGCAAGCACACCTACTACTGCGACTCCAACAGGTCCCTCGGTACCACCGTCCACACCTATGAAAAAGCGGCGACCAGGGTGGTTATATATTGCGCTGGTTGCAGTGTTGCTGCTTGTGCTCGCCGGCTCCGCTTTTGGAGTATACCTCTACACACGCGGCCCCTCTTCGACTCAATCTACGATAGTAGGGCATGTCTACTTTATGAGTAGCGGCCTTTTAGGTACCCTGAATAGCAGCAACCAGGGCATCAGCGATGAGGTGCAGATCAACTTACAAAACCTTTCCGATCCTCAGCCTGGCAAACTCTATTATGCCTGGCTGCTAGATGAGAGTCAAACTAGTTTGCCAGCCGTGTTACTTGGCTCGTTACATCTCACCGGTGGGCAGGTAACGATGACGTACAAGGATCCAAATCATAATAACCTGCTTGCCAACTACGGTCATTTTCTCGTCACCGAGGAGGATGCCAGTCCCCAGCCACTTTCTCCTTCTCTCGACGCTACTACGTGGCGCTATTCCGCTGCCTTCCCAATCACACCTAATCCGGCAGATACTCTACATCACTTCAGCTTGCTCGACCACCTGCGGCATTTGCTTGCCCAGGATCCCAAACTCCACGATGCAGGTCTGGGGGGAGGGCTAGACATCTGGCTCTTCAGAAATGTCACGAAGGTCGTGGAACAGGCCGGCAGTGCCAGAGACGCGCAGAAACTGTGCGCTGCTGGTGATAGTGCTGCGTGCGGCTTCCTACAGCGGGCGTTGATACGTGTTCTGGACTACCTGGATGGCAGCACCTATGTCCAGGCCGATGTCCCTCCGAATACATCAGTGTTGATTAATCAAACTATTGCCCGCGTGGCCTTGCTAGAGTTTGACCCGGTGCATCAGCAGCCGCCTGGCTATCTGGAACACATCGGGAACCATTTACGGGAACTGACGAGTTCGCCTGGCGTGACAGCACAGCAGCGTACCCTTGCGATTCGGATTGGGCAGTCCGTCAACAATGTGCAAATCTGGCTAGAAGCAGTCCATAGTGACGCGAAACAGCTGGTAAACATGAACAACAGCCAGTTATCGCAGCCTGCTGCCTTATCTCTGCTCGATCATATGCTCACCCAGGCCCAGTTTGCCCTGGCCGGGCAGTTCGATCCGAACACGAATACGGTGAAGGAAGGGGTGGCGCAAATTCATGACAATATACAGGGGTTGGCCACCTTTGAGGTGGCACCATGTACGATGACGAACGGGAAGAATTCCTGCTCATAGATGAGGAGATAAGTTATGAGTACCAATCCACGACGCCTCGGTAAATATGAACTCCAGGAGCGGCTGGGACAAGGTGGCATGGCAGAGGTCTGGAAAGCGCTCGATGCGCAACTCCAACGGTACGTTGCGATCAAGCTGCTGCATGCGAATCTGAAAGAGGACCCCAATTTTATCGTCCGTTTCGAACGTGAAGCACAACTAATTGCCTCACTGCATCATCCCAACATTGTACAAATTCACGATTTTCAGATTGCCTCTTCTGAGCAAGAGGGCACGCTTGCCTATATGGTCATGGATTATGTCGAGGGCCAGACACTGGCAGACTATATTCACAATACCTCAAGCCGGGGGAACATTCCAGCCCCAGCAGAGATTGTGCAACTCTTTACCTCGATTGGCCTCGCCGTCGATTACGCTCATGAGCAAGGGATGATTCACCGCGATCTCAAACCCGCTAATATTCTGCTTGACAAGCGGAACACGTCGCGCAACCCCATGGGCGAACCCATTCTAACCGACTTTGGTCTTGCAAGACTGGTGGGAACGTCCCCTGCTACACTCACGGCTACCCAGCTTGGGACACCACTCTACATTGCACCCGAACAGGTGAGTGGCTATGCTGGCAATGAGCGCAGTGATATCTACTCGCTTGGAATCATCCTGTATGAAATGCTCACTGGCTCACTTCCCTTTCAGGGTGACAATCCAACCCAGGTGATGTCGCAGCATCTCAACACGCCACCGCCCTCTCCTGCTATCTACAATCCGAACATCCCTCCTGCTCTGATCATCGTGATTCTGCGTTGTCTTGCAAAAGATCCGGCTGCTCGCTTCCCCAGCGCCACGTCACTTGCCGCCGCAATCGCAGAAGCGCTGAACGTACCAGTACCGGAAAGTTTGGGCAAACCAGCCTATCCTCTGGATGCTGAGGATATGGCAACATATATCACTCCCAATCCTTCCAATCTCTCATCTGGGGCGACACCCTCTTCACCCGGGCTGCCCATCGTGAAAACCTCGACTCCACCCCCTTCTGTGATAGCGCAATCAGGCACGCCGGTTGCACTCTCCTCAAGCGGTGGACAAATCACGCCTCCGCTATCGACGGGCAGTAGCACTGGGGTTTCCACTCCCGCACACCCGGCAACACCAGGTACTCCAGTTCCACTTTCGCAACCGTATCCAGCTGCAACATCTGGCAGCATTCCTGGCAGCGGTTCTTACGCACCTGCGCAGCCACCGCCAACGTTTGCCCCCACCCCACCGCCCTCACCCCCAAGACAACGGAGATGGATGCTTTTCAGCTTGATTGTCCTCCTTCTCATCGCTCTGGTGGGCGGCTCTCTGGCTGCCTACTTCCTGTTCTTTCATTCCGGTGGGACTACGTCTGGGAGTGTGCCCCCCGCAGCTTCGATAGCGGGACACGCTTTCTATGTCAGCAGCGGACAACTGTCAGACGGGGCGCAAGGCATTGCCGATCAATTGCAGGTCGATCTGCAAAACGTGCAGGCTCCTCCGACGGGGAAAAGCTACTACCTGTGGTTACTGGCTGATAAAGACACGACGCATAAACCAGACCTTCTGGGACCTCCACCAGTACATCCACCCATTCTGCTGACCAATAATTTGCCTGTGCAGCAGAACGGGATCGTCCATTACCAATACCAGGGTGATGTGCAACACAACAACCTGCTTTCAGCAACCAGTCGTCTGCTCATCACATTGGAGGATGCGGGGAGAACCCCGGCCAGCCCCGCTGCTGACAGCTCTACCTGGGTATACTATGCGGAACTGCCCCAGACACTCATTCCGAAGGACCCTACTGGTTTGAGGGGACTCGATCATATTCGCCACCTGCACTATAATGAGAACAATTTACAAGTGTTTGCGCTCTATGGGGGGCTAGACATCTGGATCTTTAGAAATACAGAAAAGATTCTGGAGTCATCTACCAGTGCGCGAGACGACTTCAACGGGACAACCAGCAGTTATGGATCAATGCACGACCTGTTCACCGCCATCCTGGACTATTTGGATGGCATTCCAAACGTCAATGTTGATGTACCGCCCGGAACACCTGTCAAGGCCGATCCCACTGTTGCCAAAGTGAGTCTCCTGACGGTGGACACAACTCGCCAGGGAGTGCCGAAGTATCTTGCAACTGACCCTCCTGGCGACATCGATCACATGGATCTTCATCTCACTGAGCTGAACAGGGCACCTGATGCAACACCGCAGATGCACGCACTCTCGCAGGAGATTGTTGTTGCGCTTGGCAATGTGAAGGGATGGTTGCAGCAGGTGCGTACAGATGCCAAACGGCTTTTCAATATGACACCTGATCAATTGGCGCAGCCTGCAGCCTTAGCTGTATTGAACGACCTGGTCACGCAAGCCACGTACGCCTACATCGGTCAATTCGATCCGATCACCAACACTGTTAAGCCCGGTGTGCTCCAGGTCCATTATGACGTGCTTAAACTCGCAACCTTTGACATTACGAAGAATGTCCCGAAGAGCCTGTGATTGAGACCAGAGTAACTTTATCCGCGCCTGCGTAAGTGTCGATTGATCGTGCACACCGCCGATTGATCGGCCCGCGGTGGCTGTTCTGATGTCCGCTTGAAAACGGCAAAGTTCATAATCGGGCCTGCGCAGTGTGAACTATTACATTGACATCTTTTATACTGTGCTCGATAATTTATGGACAGGAGATACGCAAACTTACACGACAGACAGGAGCAAAAATGAGTATAGAGCCGCGACGCCTTGGCAAATATGAACTGCGAGAACGCCTGGCTCGCGGTGGGCAGGGAGAAGTCTGGAAGGCTTTTGATCCCCAACTACGACGCTATGTTGCTATTAAGCAGCTCCACGCCAATATGCAGTCCGATCCCGATTTCACCTCTCGTTTCGAACGCGAAGGACAGTTTATTGCGTCGCTGCACCACCCCAATATCATGAAGATTCACGACTTTCAACTCATCAATAACCCTGACTCAGAGACTACCACGGCCTATATGGTGATGGATTATATCGAGGGACCGACACTCGCTGACTATATCCGTACCACATCGCGCAAAGGACAATTTCCAACCGCCGCCGACATCGTTTACATCTTCACAGCGATCAGCCTCGCTGTTGACTACGCCCATGAGAAAGGCATGATCCATCGCGACATCAAACCTGCCAACATCATCCTTGACCAGCGCTCAAACAGGAGGAACCCAATAGGCGTGCCTATCCTCATGGACTTCGGCATTGCCAAATTACAGGGCGGCTTTGCTGACACGACTAAAGTGCTCGGTACACCTCTCTATGTCTCACCCGAACAGGCGCAAGGGCTTGTGGGTGACAAGCGGAGCGACCTGTACTCCCTCGGTATCATCCTCTATGAAATGACCACGGGCGTGACGCCCTTTCGGGGCGCTTCCCTCATGATTATCCTCATGCAACACTTCCAGGATCCCCCCACGCCGCCTGCTCTGATCAACCCGGATCTTCCACCCGCCTTATCTGAAGTCATTCTCAAAAGCATCGCGAAAGACCCGGATGCGCGGTTTCCCAGCGCGTCAGCCATGACCATCGCAGTCGCCGAATCCCTCGACGTACCCGTTCCTGCCGAACTGAGGAAGCCCCCCACCAGGCCCGATACCAGTGGGGCGAACTCCTATAATCCATTGCAGCCTTCCCGGCCACTTGGGATGACTCCAGCGCCTTTTCCACCACCCTCAGTCCAATTCTCGCCTTCTGCAGCCAGCTCGTCACCTTCCGAATTCGCGCCATCAGCCAACGATAGGCGAACTCCTTCAGCGATTCTCGCTGGTAGCAAACCAGGAAGCGACTCGTTCCCAAGCCCAGGCGCGATCACGCCCCCCAGCGTCTTAACACAACCAGCCAGACAACGCAAACCCCTATACATTGTCTTGATCGCCTTACTCGTCGCTGCTGTAGCCGGCTCTGGGCTGCTCTTCGCCTTCTTTGCTCTCAACAAAACGACTACATCATCCCAGTCAAACCCGGTTGTAGGGAAGGTCAGTTTTCTCAGAAGTCCTGGTGCTCCTCCTGGAAGCATCGATGAGGTAGAGATTACCATGCAGCAAATTCCTGCCGCACCTGCTGGAGAGCAATACTATGCCTGGTTACAGCTCAGCAGTGAAAACATCAACTCCATCCACTGGCCATTACCGGCACAAAATGGTAGCCTGTCCTATACCTATATCGATCCACAGCACAACAACCTGCTTGCGAACAATCCTCATCTGTTTCTTATTACGTTAGAAACGGTGGGTACCAATCCGGCAGTTGCTAATCTTGTTCCCAACGCACGTCGCTACTATGCCAGCCTCCCTCTAAATATCCAGAATTCGGCTACTTTTGATATTCGAATGTGTCCACAGGGCGGCTCAAATAACACTTGTTATTAGCGTTGAAGATATGAAAAGAATGTTGTTTCGTTGGAGCACTATACGTTGGAAATGCCCCAAAGCTGGTTCCTTTGAGATAATCGCCTTTGTGATTATAGTCCTGGCTATCGTACTACGCGTTGTCCTGGTGATTCTCAACATGCCGGAAACCAATAGCGATGAGGGGACAATGGGCCTGGAAGCCATGCACATTGCTTTTCGGGGCGAGCACCCTGTCTTTCTCTATGGACAGGACTATATGGGGGTATTGGAAGCATATATTGCCGCAGTTTTCTTCCGGTTCCTCGGCGTCTCGGTCTTCACCCTGCGCATCGGCATGGTTATGATGTTTGCTCTCTTTATGGTCAGTATGTATTTTTTAACTAGCTTGCTGTATACGAAAAAGCTGGCATTGCTCATACTGGCATTGCTGGGATTTGGGCTAGCAAGTGATGTCCTGATCCAGCAGCTCAGGGCTGTCGGTGGAGCTGTCGAAACCCTGCTCTTCGGCTCGCTTGTAATACTCCTGGCTAGCTGGCTGGCCCTCTTGTCGGGACAAACACTGGCTCCGCGTACACAACGCTTACGCCTGCTTGCTTATGGCTGTTGGGGGTTAGTTGCAGGACTTGGTTTCTGGGTTCACCTGCTCGTGGTGCCATTCGTGCTGGCAGGAGGACTGATCCTGGCGTTCTTCTGTTATCGCGAACTGCTGTCCTGGGCCTCTGTCCTGCTACTTTTGGGTCTGGTGATAGGCGCTTTTCCTTTCATCGTCTACAATCTTCATGCTCCACTGGATCACAATACCATTATCGTAACGCTACACCGTGATAGTTCCACTGAACTGGCAAGACAGTACAGCCAGCATTTACTGAGAAAACGGTTGATAGGGACGACTCTGTGGAGTCTGCCCATTGCAACTGGCCTCACTCCTGTCTGCGCTTTTACCGATTTACCATACTATGGATCGCCAACTGCCAGTACGCTTCCATGTATCATCGTTCATGGTGCCTGGAGTCTAGCCTATATGGCCCTCTTGACAATTGCTAGCTTGTTAGCGATCGGAGCGCTCTGGAAGCTCTTGCTATTGCGCAGTGTGCGAGCGCGTTCCTGGTCTCAGAAGGAGAGGCAGGCCGCGGTGATTCACTTTGCACGTCTCATGATACTCTTCGCTGCTGGTATAACGCTCTTACTCTATGTAAGCAGTCCGCTTTCTGGACTGAAGCCGTGGAGTACGCGCTACCTGGTTGGCCTGCTCATAGCCGTTCCTGCTGTGCTCTGGCCCCTGGGGCCAGGCTTTGATAATCTCAGGCTGTCTTCACGGAAATCTGCACGGTTCTTGATGGGCTTCAAACGAGGCATACTCGTGCTTATCAGTCTCACAATCCTGGCTGGTACGGTGGCTATGCTTGCTTCTCTTCCCAGCGTCGAGGCTGATAAACAGCAACAAGAAGCCCTGGTTCAAGACTTGCTGGGTATTGGCGCTACACGTGTCTACGTCGAGTACTGGATAGGTTACCGCTTGATGTTCCAGAGCCAGGAACACATCATCTGTGCTATCCCTCAAGGGCTGATTGAGAAAGACAGTGAACGCTATTATCCGTATAGATGGATCGTACGTGCTGACCCACATGCTGTCTACCTGTTCCCCGAAGGCTCTGTTGATTCCATTGCTTTCGCAAAGAGAATAACGCCCTCGAAGCAACAGTACCAGCGCTTCGTTTTCGATGGCTATGTAGTCTACCGGCCTGAATAGATCCAGAGTGCTTTTTCACTCCAATGCCATGATACGAAGCTTCTCCCTTGCCAGTTCATCCGGATTGAGCGTACTAAAATAAGGTATTTTACGGAGCTTTTCGATCTCAATCGTCATAGTTTTCTCCAATATGGGGGTATAATTGACCGCTTTGATTTGTACTCTCTGTTTCCTTACTCACAAGTAGTCGGCAATGCTTTTTCTATGCCTAAGTGTATATGCTATATGCCTCATATACATATGTTTGCTCATCGCAGTACCTCACAATTCAATCACAATAGCTGCCCATAGCCATTGAATGCCCAAATGAGAAGCTAAATTGCAACTTTTATCACAGCTTAAGACCACCTACATAGCACATAATCAGGACAGATGTAATTGTTGCAAAGGATTGACTTATGTGCAACAGCACAAAGAATTTTGTCACGTTCTAGTCGTTTTATTTACCCAGATTATTAGGAGAAAATCAATGAGCCAGACAATCCAGCGACCTCCAACAAGGCCGGAACAGGAAAGTTTTAATGGGGCAGGTAAGCCGCCACTAGAGCCTCAGAAGAAGTCAGTTTTTCCGAATTGGGGCTTAACAGCGTTAGCTACGTTTATCCTGGTAAGTCTCTTGATCGTAGGTGTCGTCTTTTCACAGCAACTTGGCGCAAAACAAAGCACCTCAACGACAGTAGAATCGACAACCAGTAGTAGTAGCACGACCGATACGAGTAGCGCTCCCACGACGAGTATTATTCCCGTTGCTGGTCCTACGATGAAGCACCAGCTCTACAATGCGCAGGCTCCTGCTGCGCTCCAGGGAAGCACGGTTAATGTGACACTCACCGTTAAAGAATTGCTCTTGCCGATTGCGCCTGGCGTTGTTTATCATGCCTGGACTTTCAACGGTATAGTGCCGGGTCCAGTGATCCGTGTAAAGCAGGGACAAACGATTCACTTTACTTTAATCAACGATGGCAATATGCCACACTCGATTGATTTCCACGCAGCGCAGACGCCCTGGAATGTCAACTATCAAGAAGTTCCTAACGGGAAGAGTTTCTCGTTTGACTGGAAAGCGAACTATCCTGGCGTGTTCATGTACCACTGTGGCTCCCCGGTTGTCATCTACCACATGGCCAATGGTATGTATGGTGCGATTATCGTTGACCCGGCTAACGGGTGGGCTCCCGCGCAAGAATATGTGCTGGTGCAGAGCGAGTTTTACACTCATCAGCTTTCAGACGGAACGTATGTAGTTGACCCGACTAAGATGAACAACGGGATTCCCGATTATGTAGTGTTTAACGGCTATGTGAACCAGTATAAGGAGAATCCGATAACAGCGAAGGCAGGTCAACGTATCCGCATCGCTTATGAGAATTTTCTCATCTTCTTCCAATACCCTTTTCATCATCACCTGTTAAGCTAAAAAAGGCGAGGGGCTAAAGAGACATTTGCCCGTCTGCATGTCGCTTGATAGAACCTGTTATGTAGCCCTCATAGGGCTACACACTTTTTGAGAGGATGTATACGTGATAGAAACTTCTGAACTTCACTATAAAGTACCAATTGAAGTCCTCAATTCTGTTCAACCTTACCACAACAAGCAAGACGCTGACTCTCAGCATGATCCTGGCCGGAAGCACTGGTTCGGGCAAGTACTTCGCTTTGGTCTGGTTGGCGGACTGAATACTCTGGTGGACTTGCTGATCTTGAATATTCTGCTGTTACTGTTTCCTACCAACAGTACTCCTATAATCCTGGCTTATAGTGCGCTGGCTTACAGCCTGGGCGCAGTCAACAGCTTTTTCTTGAATAAATATTGGACCTTTGGATACAGGCAGAGGACGACCTGGAGAGAAGTGGTACGCTTCATCGTGACTACATTGTGTGGTATTGGGTGGAGCAGTATCATTCTCTGGCTCGCCAGCAATGCCCTGCATCCTTTGTTGGTCAATACGACGATCTGGGCGAATGCTTCGAAGGTGATTGCTATCTCTGGTACGGCACTCATCTCTTATCTTGGGATGAGCCTTTGGGTCTTTGTAAACAAAGCACGGAAGGAGTCGGCATGGGGCGACGCAAGCGTCCCCACTCAACCCTCCACTCCGCCCGCCCCTACGCGATATGGGACCAAGGGGGTGTTGTCAGGAGCGCAAAGATTAAGTGCTTCAAGTGAACACGAGCAGCCTGGCGGGAATGAGTATGAAAATGAAC
>JBKPBA010000402.1:0-3726 GCA_046726675.1 Chloroflexota bacterium | reverse complement strand
GGACCGATGGGAGGAATGGAGGTCAAAATCTGCCCTTCACGACAGCGTTCCACCACCTGACAGATCTCAGCCTCAAGCTCACCAGATGGTGAGCAATCAGTTTGAGCTCTTTGATCAGTTGGTTCTGTTAAAAGACGAGCCCTCGCAGACGTCCGGGATCCTTGATCCCAATGCTGGTACAAGCCAACTGCTGCAGGCGTGCCAGATCGGCCTCAGAAGGGCGACATCCGCGTCTGAGTTGGCGCAGGGTGACCGGGCTCGCCATTGCCAGGGCAGCAGGAGTGGGAAATGCTTCACGGATCGCCAAGTCCGTGGGCAGATTTGGATTTTTGAAGATCTGGGTCAGCTCTGGAAACAGTTCGTCGCAGAGTGAGGTCAGTTTGTTCTTGCGTTGAGTACTCTCTTGAATGAGTTCGTAGCGGTAGCGAGTGAGGCTTTTGAGTTGCGCAGCTGCCTGTGTTGGTAGGATAGCCCGTCGCACCAGTTGCAGTTTGTCGGCCACCTGAATGCCTTTTTCAAGCTGGTTGTACAGGTGATTCGCCAGGCTCAGGGCATCCCGTTTATCAGTCTTGAGTAACCCCTCATCAATGTGCATCCGCTCGTTCATATCCAGCCGGAAGGTTCCATAGGGATTCACATGCTAATAGAAGAGCGGCGTTAACTCACGCCAATCTGCCGGTTGCATGGTCTGAAAGTGCCTCTTTTCTGTTACGAGACCATTATGGCAAAATAGCTTCTGGTGGTACTTTAGCCACTGAATACAGAAATAGCGCGAGAGCTACTTTGCTGGTAGTTTCACGCTCATTTAGGGCTAGCTTATTTCTCGTTGTGGTTGCCGTCAACCTCAGAAAGACAAAAAACCAGTTCAATAGTCTATAATAGAAAATGTTGAAACGTTTTCTTCAAAAGGGTTTAGTGTTGAAGCAACCTGACTTTGTTCGCCACGCACTCAAACCTGATTAGTGAATCAAGTCTCAGCACACTAGAATTGTATTGTGTCACTTTAGCCTCGTTGGAGAAACCGCTCATGGACCTGATCATTCGACAAGCCCACCTCAGAAATCGACCAGGAACCTGGGATATTGGCATTATGGGTGACCGCATCACAACCATTACCCAACATATTCAGGAGACAGGGGTGACAGAAGTTGACGCTAGAGAAAACCTGGTCGCACCCACTTACGTAAACGGACATATCCACCTCGATAAATGCCACCTTCAGGAGAAGATGCTGCCCAATAAAGACTACACCTTTGCCGAGTGCCTTGAGTTGACTTGGGAACACAAGGCGCGCTATACCACCCAAGATGTCCTCGAACGAGCAGGCAGAGCTATTGAAGAAGGAATCCTAAATGGCACTACTGTTTACCGCGCCTTCGCCGACGTCGATAACATTGGCAAATTACGACCACTCGAGGGCCTCCTTGCTTTGCGCGAACGGTGGCGCAATGTGATTCATATCGAGGTGGTAGCCTTTCCACAGGAAGGAATCATTCGAAACCCTGGCACTGATCTCCTGATGGAAGAAGCCATGCGTCTTGGAGCAGATGTCGTTGGAGGATTGCCTTGGTTCGAGATGCTCGACGAGGATGCGCGTGCACACATTGATTGGTGCCTCGAACTGGCAAAGAAGTACGACAAAGACATACATATGCTGGTCGATGATACAGACAATCCAATGAGTCGCTCCCTGGAGTATCTTGCCGTAAAAACAATGCGTGAGGGTTATCAGGGACGCGTCTCTGCAAGCCACTGCGGAGCCTTGGCGGCCTATAACGAGGTTCACGCTCACAAGGTAATGGACTTGCTCAAGGAAGCCAATATTAGCATTTCCAGCAATCCTCACATCAGCCTGGTCGTGCAAGGCCGCTATGATCTCGAACCTATTCGCCGAGGAATTACTCGGGTCAAACAGTTGTGGCAATCGGGCGTTAATGTATTTTCTTCCCAGGATGATGTAGCTGACCCATTCTATCCCTTTGGACGCAACGATCAGCAAGAAGTCTTATCCTACATCTGCCACACGGCTCACATGACTACCCGAAACGAGATCGATGCCGCGTTTGACTTTATTACCTACAACGCTGCTCGCGCCTTGCTTTTGGAGGGCTACGGTCTGGATCCAGGATGCAAGGCAGACCTCAACGTGCTTTCGGCTTCATCTGTTCCACAGGTACTACGCCTTCAACAGCCACCTCTATGGATAATGCGCAACGGCAAGGTACTTGCACGCAACCAGTTACAGCGCGAGTTTTTCAACCACTGAATCTTTCACAAGGTCCTGCTTATGTCAGTTACGATCGGAAAATAACACTACAGTTAAAACAAGGAGCAAAAATGGGCATTTTCTATGAAAAGCGTGGGCGCGTCGCCTACATCACCATTAATCGACCAGAGGCCCGAAACGCAAACCCAACTTTAAGGGCAAATAACACCCCTCATCAAAATCTCTGCCACAAGAAATGTCGCGCAAAATGAGCGGTATATGAGCGATATATTCTCTCTATAGTGGAATATATACATATGAATGAAAAACAGCCAGAAGTTGCTTGATCTCTACTCAACCCTACAAAACACCACTTTCAAATACGCGGTTTCTGGCATTGCCAGGTTAATAGGGTGATCAACACCATGTGTATATGTCTCTAGTAACTGCACTGTGCGATGTAAACTCTGCGCACTTTGGGACAATGCCCCCAGGAAGTTATCCATACCAATTACACCCGAGCAAGAGCAGGTCAGTAGGATTCCTCCAGGTCGCAACACCAGCATACCAAGTGTATTCAATCGGCGATATGCTTTAAGAGCCTGTGCGCGGGCACTCTGTGTCTTGGCAAATGCTGGAGGATCTAGTACAACCACATCAAACTGCTCCCCTGCACTCTGCGCCTGCTCCAGGTAATCAAATACATCCGCTACGAGAAATTGATGGTGATTAGGATCAAGACCGTTCAGAATAAAATGCTGTCGTGCTGATTCAATGGCTGTAGCAGAAATATCAACACTGGTAACACGTGTTTTTTCACTGGTCAACGCTGCATATACTGAGAAACTGCCGCTATAACTAAAGCAATTCAGCACTCGTTTAGCTCGTGTATATTTGCTTAGCGCCTCTCGTTTATCACGTTGATCCAGGAAAAAACCTGTCTTCTGCCCTTGCCAGGGATCCACCAAAAACAGAACATTATTTTCACGCACAGTCACTTGCATCGGCACTCCACCAGTTACAACCTGAGGTTCCTCTAGTTCCAAACCCTCACGACGACGTGACTGACTATCATTGCGTAGCAATATTCCTCGAGTATCAGTCTCATCCATCAGCGCATCAATAAGCTGTGAACGTAGGCGCTCGATACCAGCCGTGTGAATCTGTGCTACGAGTATTTCAGCGAAACGATCAACTATCAACCCTGGTAAACCATCGCCTTCCGAGTTAAGCAGCCGGTAAGTGTTGGTTTTGTTCGGATCGAATACTTTTCGCAAATCTACTGCACCACGAACACGCTTGCGCAGAAAATCCTCGTCAATGGCCTGTTCGATGTCACGTGTCAGGATGCGAATTGCAATATCAGTTCGGGGATTGTAGTAACCACGTGCCACAAACTGCCCTGTAGATGACTTCACATCTACTAGTCCACCAGGCTCAATCCAGTGTGGAGGCTGTTGTAAAGCACCAGAAAAAATCCACAAGTGACCGCCTTGAAGGCTTTCCTCTCTGTGCGGTTT
>JBKPBA010000401.1:0-5486 GCA_046726675.1 Chloroflexota bacterium | reverse complement strand
TGATGAGACATGTAGACGCCGGTTACGAGGAAGCTATCGAGTGTGCTAAAGATTTGGGAGTCAAAATACCAATGCTTCAATGATCCTGATCAAAATTGGATACTGTTGATTTTCCAGTTGTTGTTACTATCTCCATCCTGGATAAGTGAAACCGTTGATTTGGCTGTCTGCCCCGAAAGATTACTAAACGTCACAGTTGCTGATGCAGTGCTTCCTGACGGAGGAGAAACCGTGTTATAAGAACATGTTAATCCGGTAAAGTCTGTTTCAAACTGCGCTTCTGCATGGAGCTTTTTTATACCGCTGGATAGTTGAGTATAGGCCGTAGGGTAATCTTTGTTTCGTAATGCATTACAGAACGCTGTAAGTGTCATGCCTGGTGTAGTTGGAAACAGACTCATCTTCCAGGTGTTACCGCTATTGGCCGTCAGAGTAACAGTACTATTGTATGCTCGCCCGGAGCCTGTTACAAGCGTCACGTTTGCAGTCGCCCTGTTATTATTACTATTTGCGGAGCTATGTGTGCAGGTATTTATTTTGCCATCCGCGCGTAAAGTATTGGCAAATTCAAGTTCTGTTTCACTACTTTGTAACGAGTTAGAAAATTGATTATAGGCAGTTTGATAATCCTGCCCTTGCATTGCATTACAGAAAGCATCTAGCGTTTTTTCTGGTGTGGAACGGGTGAAATAGAAATAGCCACCAACACCCAGGGCCAATACAACGAGTAGCCCTAACCCAATCAAAATGAAACGTCGATCCCTGCGCCGCACCTGTTTAATTGACACATAACCGGGTATTGGTCCGTCATAGTCAGCAGGGATGAATGGTGTATATTCCGGTTGTTGTGGTAATGTATAGTGTGTATTGGCATCTACTAGCTGTTGATCTTCCGGTGATTCGCTCGTGATTTCCATGTTATTAGCAGTAGGAAAGGTTTCCATATTCTCATCAGAAGGCGCTTCAGGTTCTCCCTCCTGCTTGCGAGATGTTGATACGGTCTCCTCAGTTTCCGGCGTTTCTTCTATATCATATGTGAATACAATGTCCCCGATGGCAATCGAGTTTCCAGGGTTGAGCAATCGGGGCGTATTGAAGTCAAGTCGTTCCCCATTCACAAACGTTCCATGAATACTTCCCAAATCAGTGATATTGAAGCCCTGCTCCTCCAAACGGATCTCGGCATGATGAGCCGAGACTTTTATATTATCAATCACGAGCGAATTGTCTGGACTGCTTCCAATTGTAAAGAGCGTAGTTTCCAGAATTGTGCTCCCCAGTGGGCCAAGCAGTACCGCTTTCATATTATTCTCCTAGTACCCCGGTGCTTCTTAATATTAGTGATCGTATAGTAGCCTTGTTTTAGCAAACTAATGACGGCATGACGTACCGACACTCTGCCCATTACTGTAAGAAAGCTTAAAATTGCGACCCTAATCAGAATTCTAGCATACATTGCTAGGACTGTCGAGGAATGAAAGCGCTTGCCTTCGCATCTAAAGCATGTCATAATTGGTAAATGCCCGGCACCAGGTAAAGGTCTCAGGCAAAATTGAAGTTTATTGAAAGGTAGCACACGTTGCAAGAAAACATCGAGGCTTCATTTCAATCAAATGTCATCATCAGTACAAGCAGGCTCACCAAAGCTTTTGGTCGGCTAGTTGCCGTCAATGACCTGCATCTTCAGGTCATGCGAGGCGATGTCTTTGGATTTCTCGGTCCCAACGGCTCCGGTAAAACTACCACAATTCGTATGTTACTTGGTCTCATCCGTCCAACTGCTGGTCGGGCAATTATATTTGGTATGGATACAGCACAGCAAATGCCATTCATTCTGCCACGTATCGGGGCAATTGTGGAAACGCCAGTATTCTACCCTTATCTCTCAGGTGCGGATAATCTGCGTGTAATTGGTGCTGCATCAGGAATGGTTTCGGGTAAAGAGAACCAACGTCGTATCGACGAGGTGTTAGAACTTGTTGAACTTCATGTTCAAGCAAAAATGGCCTACCGAAAATACTCACTTGGTATGAAGCAGCGCCTTGGCATTGCAGCAGCGCTTCTCACCGACCCTGAACTTATACTTCTTGACGAACCTACTAACGGGCTGGACCCGGCAGGTATGTTTGAGATTCGCCAACTTATTCATCGATTAGCTTCCCTAGGTAAAACTATCTTTCTATCCAGTCACCTACTCAACGAAGTACAGCAGGTTTGCAACCGGGTGGCGATCCTTCAAAAAGGAAACCTGATCAAGCAGGGCAATGTTCGTGAACTATTGCGCGGCAGTGAGCAAGTTCTAGTAAGATTGAATACTCTAGAGGAAGTACAGCAAGCGAAGACCATCCTCGAAGAAGCAAAACAGCAAGGAGCTGATTGGATTAACGCAGTACACGTTCAAATGGATAGACAAGGTCAATCAACGCTGCTCGTAGATACACCTAAATCTTATTCAACCGAAATCAATGCAATACTTGCAGGCAACCGTCTATTCGCCGCAGAACTGCATCCATATGAAGGGAGCCTGGAAGAGATCTTCCTCCAGCTCACAACTCCATCTCTTTCTTCCGGGATGCGCCAGGGAATGGCTGCTCTTGCTGGTGGAAGTTCCACCATGCAGCAAATTGACTCCATGCAAAGCGTAGAGAGGTTCGGAAATGGAAATGGAGGCATATGATGAACGTGACACATCGATCAAGTACCGAGGAAAGTTTGCCTCTATCTGTACGCACTGACTCTGTAATCCTGGGAGGGCAAGGTTACATATCTGTACTACTGCGACTCATTGGTATGGAAATTTACAAGATTCGTCGCAGGATCATGTCAAAAGTGTTGTTCAGTATCGCTATTGTCATTGCTATACTTGTTTTCCTCTTATTTTCGCTCAACACATTCTTCGTACTTAATGCTCCCCCGGAGAGTTTTAGCCCACCTTGCCCTCCATCAAGTGCCCCCTCACCAGGTCAATCGCAGTCAAACTGTCCACCGCCTTCAACTGCACAGGTGGCACAATTTAGGGAAAGCGCCCTGCGTAGCGCCTCAGAACCACTACGCCTACCTACGTCATTGAGTATAGCCATACAGGTTGCGCTTAGCGCAGGTACGATATTGATTATCATCTTGATAGGATCTTCTGCTGGAGGAGAATTCAGTATTGGTACAGTTCGGCTGATATATACTCGGGGACCGACACGTTTGCAATTTCTACTAGCCAAAGTAGGAGTAGCCGCTCTTTGCGCTGCAATTGGGATACTGACAATATCTATTACCGGAATACTCATAGGACAGGCGCTCAATGCTCTGAGTAGTATTCCCCAGGTTCTCGGTTTCCTCAATGCGAGCTGGATAGCACATGCACTGCTTTACTTGCTATTTGCTATGCTCGACTGGTTCATCTATGCCACCATCGCCATCTTTTTTGGAACGTTGGGACGTTCAACAGTGGCTGGCATTGTAGGAGCGCTGACATGGCTTTTTGTTGAACCAATACTGGGAAGCATTCTTAAACTCGTAGGAACTTTTAGCCAGGGACCTTTCGGGAATTTTTTGAAAGCTATTCCAGATTACTTTATTGGGAACAATACTGGAGCATTGTTACAAAATCAAGGGCAATACATCTTCGGCGGAAGCGGTTCTTTACTTTCGGACCTGCATGCACTCGTTGTACTGGTTATATACCTTATCGTATTAATTGGACTGTCATGGTGGATAAATGAACACAGAGATGTAACAAACTAATCCTATGTTAAACACTACCACTATCAAAGAATATGCGTATTCACTCGGCTTTGACATAGCGCGTATTACAAGCGCAGAGGAATTTCCAGATACCGAACGAATCATCAAAGAGCGTATCTCACAAGGGTTAATGGACGGTCTACCCTGGTTTACTGCCGAACGAGCTGAGGTATCATGTCACCCCGATGCACTTTTATCTGGAGCTCGTTCGATCATTGCCCTTGCCATGTTTTACCTCACTGAACAACCTGATGAAGCGGAAAGTGACGTACCAAGAGGACGTATTTCGCGTTACGCATGGGGAGATGATTATCATGAGATCATCAAACCCAGGCTGCAACAGTTCGCAAGCTGGTTGCGCGCCTATGGACGCAATGAGGTAGAGAATGTGGAGACACGATTGTTTGTTGATACCGGTCGTATGGTGGATCGCGCAGTTGCGGAACGAGCCGGATTGGGCTGGTATGGCAAAAATACTACTATCTTAACAAAAGGTTGGGGATCGTGGGTCTTTCTAGCAGAAATTGTAACCAATCTCTCTTTGGGAGATGGTTCAGAGAACTCCTATGATACACCTTTAAAAGCGAGCTGCGGCAACTGCGAAATTTGTCTGCACGCCTGCCCAACAGCAGCTCTACCCGCTCCATATGTACTTGATAATACACGTTGCATTTCCTATCTGACTATCGAGTTGCGTGGTAGTATACCTCTGGAGTTGCGACCATTAATGGGTAATCTTATTTTTGGCTGTGATATTTGCCAGCAAGTATGTCCTGTGAATAAGGTTGTTGAGAGACGTCTGGGGTTAAGGAAAGATGACGGTGTGGTTAACTCGACATCACAGCCACTGCATTTTCAGCCTCGTCAAGAATTTAGACCTCGCAATGGTATTGGAAGTGCCCCCGAGCTCATTCCTTTACTTACATTGACAGAAGAACAGTTTCGTGAGCGCTTCCGTCTGAGTCCAATTCGTCGTACCAAACGACGTGGGTTATTGAGGAATGTCTGTGTGGCGCTTGGCAATAGTGGAGATCCACAGGCTGTGCCAGCACTCATTGGAGCACTTCATGATGATGAGCCGTTGATCAGAGGACATGCAGCCTGGGCTTTGGGGCGGATTGGGGGGGAAGATGCAAAAAGGGCATTAGAAAAGATGCTGGTGAATGAGGAGGATGGAGAAACGCGGAAAGAGATACAGTGCGCTCTTGATGAATTTTCGTAACATTACAAATACAAAAGACACAATTTCTTGCGTCTTCATATTTACTAACTCACTAAACAAGAATAATTACCTCAATATTGCCAAGACCAAGGAAAGGGAGGAAGAGAGCCAGCAGGCTCCGCGCTGCTGCGTGTGTCCTTCCCGCGTGTGCCGTTCGCGCGCATGCACGCAGCGGCAGCACCCACGCAGGTGTCACAAGCCGTACGATCATTAGGGCCGCTTGGCTGCGCCTGTTACCAGGCGTGCACCTGCGGTCTAGCCACCAGCTGTTCTGGCTGGGATCTTGACGGCTGGCTCGCGCCAGCCGTGGGAAGACGTGTCTTGGAGGCAGCTTCGCGCTTAGATGCTTTCAGCGCTTATCTCTTCTGGACGTAGCTATCCAGCTCTGGCCCAGGCAGGCCAACTGGCACACCAGCGGTCCAGCCATCTCGGTCCTCTCGTACTGGAGATGACGCCCCTCAGTCTTCCACTGCCCACGACGGATAGAGACCGAACTGTCTCGCGACGTTCTGAACCCAGCTCGCGT
>JBKPBA010000400.1:0-8950 GCA_046726675.1 Chloroflexota bacterium | reverse complement strand
AACCAATACTATAACAAGCGTCGCGCCGAACTGCAACAGAAATGTGTGACAGCCGGGAAAGACACAATGCGGATGGTACGCCTTGCCACTAAGCGTAATCGGCGTATCGACCACTACTTACATACCGCGAGCAGGAAGGTGATTGACCTGTTGATCCAGGAAGGGATAGGCACGCTGGTCATTGGCAAAAACCCAGAATGGAAGCAACGGGTCAAACTCGGGAGCCGCACCAATCAGAACTTTGTTCAGATCCCCCATGCACGCTTCATCGAGATGCTCATTTACAAAGCAGAGTTAGTGGGTATACGGGTTTTCGTGGTCGAGGAGAGTTATACCAGTAAGTGTAGCTTCCTAGATCTCGAACCAATCCAGAAGCATGAGCACTACTTGGGTAAGCGCGTGAAGCGTGGTCTGTTTCGTGCTGCGAACGGAAGATTCATCCACGCAGATGTGAATGCGGCCTACAATATCATTCGCAAAGTGGCTCCTGATGCTTTTACAGAGGGAGTTGAGGACGTGCTACTTCACCCGGTGCGGATTGCCAACGCCTTGAAACCTAATCTTTAGGAAAAGTCGGATAATAGGAAGCTTGTTAGTATCGGTTGCCAGAAACGATGGTCTATGGTATCATAAAAGCCGTCGGGAACTCCGCTATAGTGGATTTTCACGAGCGATAGAATGTATGATGATTCAACTATTAGTCGGGTAGCAGTATCGTAAGGGCCGATGGCTCTGTTGATTATGGTGCAAAGCCAAGTTGTGTATTACAGACAGTCCTTAAGCGTACTATTGTAGTCGTCAACTAACAGGGCAAACACCGGCTCAGCGGTCTGCAACAAGCGTTCATAAGCACTCTCAAACGTCTTTGGACAATGAGATAGAGGGTTTGTAGTTCCCCCGTTGTGGATTGCCCGCAAAAAGTCAAACGATGATACCGCGGCATAAAGCGCGCTATCTTTCGGAATTATAATGGCTCCAATAGATTACTAGCTTGTAGCCGTCAAGCCTCTAGTATAGTGAAAACTGAAGCGAAACAATCTATTTTGCAGGGAAGTTAGAAGTTCTACGGATAGGTGTAGCTAACAAATATCAGATGAATAATTAAGCCCGAAAAGCCTGAAATATTTTAAGAGGTCTGCCGGGCTGGGAGTGTGTAACAATGGCTAAAAAGACGGCGCGTACGCGCAGCGCAGCACAGCGCAACAAACCAAAAACGCAGAAGAGTGTTGAACTTGTGCGTCAGACCTCAGCTGAAAAGGAAATTGAGGGTGAAAGTGGCGCAGAACAGGCGAGCAATGGAGTAGCTAAATCGACAGCTACAGCTACAACTTCAGAGATTGAGAAAGAGGATACGAAATCTGTTGCCGCTACAGCTATGGCTCCTAAAACAAGTGCTTCAGCCCGCCTCGCTGCGCGTCGTCAAGCATCGCAGAAAACGCAACGTTCAACCGCAACACTGATCACTGCAGAACACTATCGTTATGTGCGTAATGATCTGATTTATATTGCAATCCTGGCGGCTATCATGTTCTCGATACTGATCGTGTTGTTTTTTGTGCTAAAATAGGCAAGTAGGGTTTCAAAAAATAAGGAGCGCTGATCAGATTTCTGGATTCAGCGCTTCTTTTATGTATATTGACGAGTGGCTTTTGTAGAGATCGATGAAACCTCCAAGCCAGAAGCGAAGCCTGGGTTAGTGTAACAAAGGGCCGGTGCCTAAACCTGCAGGAATACCATGACGATATGCTGCTGGAATAGTCACGCCCAATACGCGCTGCATTGCCATAGTATGGCTGCAATCACCCCAGTCATGGAAGAATCGACAGGTACAGTTCCATTCACCGTCGTCATAGGTTGTGGTGTGGACATCATTCTCGCCCCGGAACGTCGCTTCGAAGCGAGTAAACTGAATGCGTTCAGGTTCTTCCGCGTAACGCTTAGCTTTTGCGATCTTATTGATCATACTTGAATTCACTGTCGGTACTCTCCTTAAAATCTAGCAACCACTCCGCGGCCACTTTTGGTTTTTTTATACGCATACTGGTGCGTAGCTAACACATAATCGTGCGCCATTAAGTTTATGTGAGAATGCGCAGTTAGCTCGTTAGAGACTCTTCTTTCCTCCTTTCGTAAAAATGCTGCTCGCTCGTATCCGACAAGCGCTCAGAGAATTGGCCCAAAGAATGAAGAAAAAATCGATGAGCCCGGCACCTTTGTACGTATAAATAAAGATAAAAAGGATAAAAAAAAACCAGGGCAAACTGTCCCTAGTATTTTTGTTTACGTCACACCTCGATCTGTCACTGACTCTTTCAGCGAAGCACCTCGTGATGTTGATGATAGCGAGTCCATGGCAGCTAACCTCGTCAGTAGACATCTCGTTTTCGTCTTAGAATGGATTGATTATACCATAAGCAAGAACGATTGTCCACCCTTTTAGCAAATTTGGAACGGCAAATCTGGCATGTTTTTAGACTGAGAAACTGTGTGAGCAGGTTGTGATATTTCCTGTATACAGGACAGGGCCCCTTGGATATAGCCTTACTGTGCCACGAGTTGTTTTGCTTCTTCGTTAATCACATCCTCATACATGTCTTGCACTTTGCTGGCAACATTTTTCCAACTAAATTGGAGCACAGATGGGCGTGCGGCCTGGCTCATCTGTTTGAGCAGCGTAGGATTTTGCAAGAGCGAATCCAATCTCTCTGCAAAAAAGCCGGGGCAGCGTGGAACCAGGAATCCTGTTTTGTTGTTTTGAACCACTGTTGTAAGTCCACCCGCACGTGTCGCTACGACGGGTGTGCTACAGGCTAAGGATTCAACAGCGGCAAGCCCGAAGCTCTCATGATACGAAGGAACTACCGTCACGTCGGCAGCACTGTATATCACCGGAAGTTTGTATTGTGGTTGCGCGCCTATAAAATGCACTTGTTTGCTTATCTTCAATTGCGCTGCTAGCTCTTTAAGTTGCTGTATATCTTTATCGTTAGTGGATTTTCCTCCTACAATGACGATTTGAGCCTTTTCTTCCATCATTGCAGCAGTGCGTAGAAGCAGATCGGGTCCTTTAAATGGATCGAGCCGCCCCACATATAATAGCACAGGCTGATGGCGCCTTAAGCCGAGTTTTATGCGTGCTTGCTGCTGGTCTTGAGGTTTAAATAGCTTGAGATCAATACCACAAGGAATAACTCGAACCTGCCCAGGAGTAGCTCCATAATGGCGTATGATTTGTATGCGCTCCTCGTTGGTAGATGCAATGATGCTATCAGCTCGTTGAATCAAGCGGCGCTCCATCTCCAGACGTATTGAAGGTTCTATCTCATCAGGGTTTGCCAGTTGCTTCAAATATGCCAACGTGTGAAACATCGTAATGTGTGGAATATCCCAACGTTGTGCAAGTTGCACAGCGGCAGCGCCCGATAGCCAGTAATGACTGTGTAACACATCGTAATGTATCTTTTCATTGCGCTGAAATTCATCGATACGTTGAGCAAAGTCAGCCAGATACTGATAGATCTCATGTTTTGGAATTGGGGTTGGTGGACCGGCCTGGATATGGATTACCCGCACTTGAGGTGTGATTTGAACGACTTTGGGGGTATATTTGTTTGTTCGCCGGGTGAAGATATCGATTGAATTTTGAGATTGACCTAATTCTCGTGCTAGTTGGTTGATATATACGTTCAAGCCGCCAGCATCACGGGTTCTTCCGGGCATATCCAGTGGAGACGTGTGGATGCTGAGCATGGCAATAGAATAGCTCATAGCAAGTATGCTCCTCTTCTTCGGTTGTAACTAACGTTCATTGCAGATGCGTGGCCAGCGTCCTTCGCTCACCAGTTTGTCGTTTTTGAGCATGAGCTGTCTCCTTTCGTTTTTATCATATTTGATGTAACAACTTTTGTTGTGAATTAATTCTAATCAGGGCGAAGACTTTTTAGCACGCTTTCGTAGTTTGTCGATGGCGTTGTACATCTCACGCATATCAGCGCCCTGTCCCCGTGATAGCTTCTCCAGACAGTCTATACGTTGCTGAAGAGCCACTGCAAACTCAGTAGGCGTGATACCAGCCCAGTTTGCCAGTTCGTTAAGGATGGGTTGTTTTGCATGTTCGAATGTGTCATCAAAGTCGTTCCACAGAGAGAGTGGAAGCGGGATGACGACGTCAGGGCATTTGGGATCGGCTTGAGGTTGTAGAAAGTGAGTAGAAAGCCAGCGGCGACGTAATGGATAGACGCGTCCCACAAGTCCAATGTTTACCACTAGACCCAGCCGGCGTATATCTTCGACGCTTACTCGCAGGTCGTGTTGGTACATATGAATTACATCATCGATAGTGTCAGCATGTACGCTTGTTGCAATATGGTATCCCTTGGTTGGCAGAGTCAAATAGCGTCGTGCTACACGTCCCCACATATAGATGGGTAGATGGTCACTCACCTCGTTGCATAATGCGTAGGTACTTGCAGGATCAATATCTGGTAGCTGAGTGAATGCAAAATCCTCATACATACCAGACATATAAGCTAAGGCTGTTCCTTCCGGTAAAAACTGGAGGAGGGCATTGAGCGTAGTTGTTTTACCAATCCCAGGTTGTGGATCGGTCGGACCTGCAACGGTGAGCGAAGCTCCATATTCCAATAGCAGCCAGACCATAGCGGCAGTCTTTGCGTCAACACTATCCAGGGCAATAATTTGAGCAGTTGAGAGTTGCCGTCTCGAATCATAGTGCCACCAGTAGCGTTCATACGGATCACGTGGATCAAACATGCTTTAATTCCCTTCGACGTGGTGATATCTCTCTCTATGACTTCTGTTCACCAGCAGACTGGCTTTCTGCACCCGGTTTCTCTGCATCAGGAAGGGGTATCTTGAGCCAACCTGGTTGTGGATTCCAACCAATTGCGAGAACTCTTGGACTACATTCGGGATCCAATTCCACAAGACTTAAAGATGCATTATCGATCATGAATGATCCAGCTCGTCTTGCTTCCAAACCTGTATAGTGGGCGATTAGCAATTTAATAATATCTGCATGAGCTACAAAGGCTGGATAGGCACCGATTGACTCAAGCTTACGCCAGCGTTCAACTGCAGCAACTGCCCGTTCCTGTACCTGGGGAAATGTTTCAACATCATCAGGACCAGTTGTTGGGTCTTTCACAAATGCTTTCCAGGCGGCATCATTTTTGGAGAGTTCATCATAACTTTGTCCTGTCCAGTGTCCTAACTCAATATCCATCAGGTCAGGTTCAAATTGAATCTCGAGCTTGCGGGGCTGCGCTATGATCCTGGCAGTCTCCTGAGCTCTTTCAAGTGGGCTGCTTATGATAGCGCTTATTGGAATGACAGTAAGTGCATCTGCCAGGCGAGCAGCCTGTTGTCTACCTGCTTCATTTAGTTCAACTCCTGATGTCTGTCCAGGGAGACGGTGTTCTACATTCCATGAAGTTTGCCCATGCCGAATCAAAAGCAGGGTTTGTTTCATACTTGTATAAGTTCTTTCCACCATAGATGATTTACGGAAGTAGAGCTGTATGCGCCACTGACAAAAGTGCCAGCCCATCTTCAGGTAAATCCACTGTACAATAATCCAACCGCGTATACTGCTGGTTAGTTTTCTCAAGTAACCTCTTATGACATCATTCAGATTTTGTAAAGATACCAGAAAGGGACATCCAGCCAATCAATGTGTTTTTATTGTATCAGGGGAGATATTAGAGGTGCAAGCTAGCTCTTCGCTGACCGGGGTGAGCGTACTATTTTGCTTGATGTATGCCACCAGGGCGCAATGCATTGCGCCCTGGTGGCATACATCGTATTGCAGGCGGGCGCAATGCATTGCGCCCCTACAGAGAAATTTATTGTTCGGCTGCCTGTGTTGCTATCGTCTCACGGATAATGTCGCGTAATGCGAACAGCATGTAACCCAGGATACCAAGTAACGAGACGACTATCATGATGGCACCAATAGTGACACTATTGATGGTCGATGCTATCCAGTGCGATCCGGATGGCTGGGTCGTCATGACAAAAGGTGAGATTGTCAACCAGATGCCTGCGAGAAAGAACAGAAACAACACATAACTTCCGGGCGGAATCAGCTGCCTCATTAAATCTCTAGTACTCATCTTGCTTCACTCCTATTCACCATCGATTGGGTTTGATCGCTTTGTTGATCGCTACCCGCCTGGCGACGCGCGCTGAGATCAGCAGCGAGGGCTGCTGCCAGCGTTGCCAGTGTCTTGTCAAGATCGCTTTGAGTTTGTGCCGAAGCTTGAGGCATAGTTGTCTGTGCCTGATACGGTACTGGAGCCTGTGCCACTATCCTGGTTAGGGCAACAAGCACGCCAGCGGCACGTAAGGAACCGAGGAGTGACATGAAAAAGAGAGCAAAGGCCACCAGGGCAACTACGGCGACGCAGATACCCATCACAAAGCTGTTCGTTGTCTGGCTGACCCAGTCAGCCCCATACGGTTGGTAACCAAGCGCGAATGATGCCAGGATCAACCATCCTCCTGCCAGGAAGATGATCAGACTTGCAGCCATTCCACAGATGTGTTTGCCAAGGGATGGAGGAAAGCGTTTCCAGGATTTGTGGGTCGGCATCGGGCTTCTGTGTCTCACGAGCGACAAGTGCCAGAGTCAGGCCAAGGAAAGCACGACTGCGATTTGTACCCACAGATGTGGATGCAGAAGCCTCAGCTACTGGAGCCGAATTGCTTTGACGCAGTGGAATCTCGCGCAGGAAGAGCACCGTAACAAAACCCAGCACCATGAGGATGAAGCCCAGGAAGAAGACATTGGTGATAGCCGTTGACAGGCTCACCCTGATGGCCTCGATGAGTTGCCGGAAAATGACCAGTCCTTGAGGACCTAAAGTAGCAAAGCCATGCTGAATCTTTGCCACGACATCTGGAGCCAGGAGTAGTTGGGGGTTCTCTAACTGTGCCAGTCGAGCCGCTGGTACGATACGTTTCAGCAGTGCTGGTATGTTACTCTGCATCGCATTTTGAAAGGTGTTGGTCATGATCGTGCCCATCACGGCCACGCCGACGGTAGAGCCAATCGAACGGAAGAAAGTGAGGCTGGCCGTGACCTCGCCAAGCTGTCTATAAGGGAAAGCATTCTGGACAACGATTGTGAAGAGGCTCATCATCACACCGATACCAAGACCGGTAATGAGCATGTTACGGACAACCTCGCCCTCGCTCGTAGTAACAGACATACGCGAGAGTAGAAGCATACCCACTGCGGCAACAGTGAAGCCAAACATCGCCAGTATTTTATAGCGACCGGTGCGAGAGAGGAGTTGTCCCCCCACAATACTACTGATCATGAACCCGATCATCAGAGGAGTCAGCACAATACCAGAATTCGAGGCGCTATCACCAAGCACGCCCTGGACGAAGAGGGGCAGGTACAGGATTGCCCCGAACATTCCAGCGCTTACCAGGAACATCGCGATGACCGAGACCAGGAAAATGCTGTTTTTAAACAGCCGGGGGCTGATGATCGGCTCGACCGCGCGCATCTCAATCAAAAAGAAGATGACCAACATCACTGCTGAGAAACTGAACAGGCTGATGATCTGCCAGGAATGCCAGGCATATTGCGTGCCAGCCCATGAGAAAGCCAGAAGCAAGGGAACAAATCCTGCGACCAGGGTGACTACGCCAAGGTAGTCAATGATATGCTTGCGTTTATTGACAAACTTCGGCAGGACAAACCCGGCCGTCAGGATGGCGATGATACCCACAGGCATATTCACGTAGAAGACCCAGCGCCAGCCCCAGTTATCGGTGATCCAGCCACCCAGGGTTGGTCCAACGATCGAGGCGAGACCGAAGACAGCCACGATCAGGCCTTGCCATTTCCCGCGCTCAGCGGGTGGGAAGATATCGCCGATGATAGCCATGGCGATTGGCATCATCGCGCCTGCTCCCAAACCCTGAATGCCACGGTAGATGATCAGTTGGGTCATATTCTGGCTGGTTCCTGCCAGGGCAGAGCCGGCTAAGAAGATGACCATGCCGAGGATAAAGATTGTGCGCCGTCCATAGATGTCGGAGAGCTTGCCATAGATCGGAATAGAGACCGTCGAGGCGAGCAAGTAGGCAGTGACGACCCAGGCATAGTGATCAAGGCCGCCCAGGTTAGCAACAATACGGGGTAAGGCGGTACCAACGATCGTCTGGTCTAGCGCAGCAAGTAGCATGCCAAGAATTACACCGATAAGAATCGCTATGAGCCGTCCCCGACTGAGGGTGTCACTCAGGGGTTGATATTCCTGAGTGGTTACTGCTGCTGGCATGGTTTGTGTTTGAGCCATCAGATTGCGTTCCTCCTCTGTATAAGTATTTCAACTTTTTGAGAGTGATGGTCATATCCAGTGATTTATTCTTTCTAATACTCCATAAACAAGTTCAAGCAGCCTGGATATTTCACCGGAATCACTCAAGTCAGATGTATTAGTTGTACCTTGCATGTTAGAGAGTATGACGAATCTTTCACTCGCAGATAGATCCAGCTCTAGACTCTTCGTCGACGACCCGGTTGAGCGCCTTCAAGCCTTGTAATAATGCAGCCAGGTCGTCCTCGTCTAACTTCTGAATCAAGGTCTGTATGTGCTGTACACGGTTGAGAAGTCGTGCATGTAGCTCTTCGCCTTTTGGAGTTAGTCGTGCCAGCGTACGGCGACGGTCCTCGCTGTCCTCCATGCGTTCTGCCAGGCCAGCTTGCACCAGGCGGTCAACAAGATGGCCACCAGTCGATAAACCGATACCCAGCCGTTGGGCAATCTGTCCGATGACCAGCGGTCCCTCCTCAGCAAGGATAAGCAGCGTTCGGAGTTGAGGCAACGTGAGGTCAATTTCCATCCAAGCTCCTCCAGAACTTGCTTTAAACCTGTGCATCATCGCACGGTACTGCGCCAGTACCTCACGC
>JBKPBA010000399.1:0-3018 GCA_046726675.1 Chloroflexota bacterium | reverse complement strand
ATCTAATATCCCTCTACATTGGAGGTTCTTTCATGCCAGTCAACATAAACGAGTTAACTGCAATCGAAGACATTGTAGCCCGCGAAATACTCGACTCGCGCGGCAACCCCACCATTGAAGTCGAAGTATTACTCATGGGTGGGCAAACTGGAGTAGCAGCAGTTCCTTCCGGCGCCTCAACAGGAGTACACGAAGCAGTAGAACTGAGAGACGGAGACAAGAGTCGCTACGGCGGAAAAGGAGTTTTACAGGCTGTTAACAATGTCAGTGAAACCATCCGCGAAGCCATAGTTGGCATCGAAGCCACGGAGCAAATAACACTAGACGAATTAATGATCGAACTGGATGGCACACCAAATAAAGGTGCGCTGGGCGCAAACGCCATACTCGGCGTCTCAGTAGCAATAGCTAAAGCAGCGGCCAACGCACTGGAGCAACCGCTCTATCGTTATATTGGAGGCGTCTCTGCCCGCACATTACCAATTCCAATGATGAATATTTTGAATGGGGGTAAACATGCTGACAACTCGACCGACATGCAAGAATACATGATTCTGCCCATTGGGGCTTCCAGCTTTCGTGAAGCCCTGCGCATGGGTGCCGAGGTATATCAGAGTCTCAAGAAAGTACTACACGGTAAAAAACTCAACACCAATGTCGGCGATGAAGGCGGCTTTGCTCCTTCACTCAGTTCCAATCGCGAGGCGCTAGAGATCATAGTAGCCGCCATTGAGTCGGCAGGCTATAAACCTGGAGTAGATATTTTCCTCGGTATGGACCCTGCTGCCAGTGAGTTCTACGAAAACGGCAAATACGTGCTGGCACGCGAGGGACGCACGCTCACCTCAAGCGAGATGGTTGATCTCTATGAGCAGTGGATAAACGAGTATCCTATTGTCAGTATCGAAGACGGACTGGCTGAAGATGACTGGAACGGTTGGAAACTCTTGCGCCAGCGCCTGGGTAACCGTATACAACTTGTGGGAGATGACCTGTTCGTAACCAATACAGCACGTCTCAAGCGAGGCATTGAGGAACAGTCTGCCAATTCTATCTTGATCAAACTCAACCAGATTGGCACGTTAACGGAGACTCTGGAAGCCATCGAGATGGCCAAACGTGCCTCCTTTACTGCTGTTGTCTCCCATCGTTCAGGCGAGACTGAGGACACAACTATTGCTGACCTGGTAGTTGCCACAAATGCAGGACAGATCAAGACCGGTGCACCTGCACGTAGCGAACGCGTTGCCAAGTACAATCGCTTACTCGCTATCGAAGACGAGCTTGGCGAAAAAACAGCTCGCTATGCTGGTTTCAGCGCTTTTTATAATGTGCCTGTGCTGTATAGACAGCAGTAAAGTTCATGGAAGGCAGTATGTTAAAACAAACTTCTGAAAAAGAGACGAGTGCACAAGAACGGCACACAACGCATGTCATCCACTATAACCTCAGCTATATTGTACAGGGAGCACACTATGGAACCGATGGTGCAATCGTCCTGCTGCACGACATCATGGGTGGAGCATTTACCTGGAGCGACATTTTACCCCAGCTAGCGCCAGCTAACCGGGCGGTCTATGCCATTGACATGCTCGGCTATGGCCAATCCGATCATCCCTGGCAAGCAGACACCTCCATCTGGGGACATGCAGATTGCCTGAATTTTTTGTTCGAGCGGCTCGACCTTACTAATATTGTGCTGGTGGGACATGGCATTGGAGGAGGCATAGCTCAGGTACTGGCAACGCGCCTGAGCCGTGATCGAGTTGCCGCACTGGTGCTGATTGACACCATCGCCTATGAATACACATTTGCCCCAGATTGGCCATTGCCAGAGATGAAAAAGCAGCAAGAGCCTGATCGGCCAAAACAAATCGAGCTTGATGAAATGATCCATGAATTGGAAGAAACGCTGCCTAATGGGACGCGAAACCCAGATCGTTTCAAGCAAGACATGAACGGCTGGATTGCGCCCTGGAAAAGCGAACTGGGCAAAGAACTACTTTTCCAGCAGATCCGCCTGTTGTATCCAAACTATTCCAATTCGGTGGCTTCTGACTTGAAGGTAATGGGAAAACCTACGTTGATTATCTGGGGGGAAAATGATGCGCAGATACCCTTAAAAATTGCTCAACGCCTGCATTATGATATTCCCGAATCTCGTCTTGTAATCATTCCCGGCGCCGGACACCTGATCCTATTTGACGCACCTGATGATGTAGCCGGGGCTATTAGGGATTTTGTAGGGAGGCTGTAAAGTATGCTTACTTATGAAGAGCGAATGAGCCATCATCCTTGAAGAAACCTGGGACAATGGCTCATTATTTCCTGGTGCTTTCGACCTATAGAGTCGAAAGTGACACTCCGCGCGGGTTAGAAACCCGGCGGCTTCTTCCACCCCTACGTAGTCGGCGTTCTAAGTGCCTGGAGCGTAGCTCCTACTCGCTGAACAGCCGTAGTTGGTGAGGGATAGGTGAGGTGGTGGGCTCCATCCAGACCCCCCACCTCGTGGGCGGTGCCATGCCCGTTGCTTGCTCCATGCCCGGCTGGCAGCATAGATGGTCCTGCTTCACCTTCGGCATCCTGGGAGGAAGCAACACCTGAGTCTTTCGACCCCCTCTTGACCCGTGGCCGAGGAGTGTGAGGCTTTTCCTGGGAGATGTGCTGCTGAGAGCGTGTGATGAGTCGTTGCCCAATGCATCCGCTCGCGTTGCGGTCCGCATGACCACGCAGGCCGCACGCAGGACACAACATGAGAGGTGCACCAGTCGTGTAGCCCTCTTCCGGCTGTCCCCACGCGTAGCGAATGATGGGGGTATGGCAGCGCGCACATTCTCGGCTGGTGTTACGTGGATTGACGCGGCTAGTAATAATGCCCTCATTCCACGCCTTATACTTCGCATAGAAGAAGATACGCCCCTTCATCCAGAAAGCCCGTTTGCTATTGCCACGGCGGCTGTACTTGCCTTTCTCTGGTTGCAGTTTCTCCAGGTGCTCAAACACCAAGATGGTAGCGCC
>JBKPBA010000398.1:0-8464 GCA_046726675.1 Chloroflexota bacterium | reverse complement strand
GAATTGAGCGATGAACAATTAACGGGGGCTATCCGTGCTTCTGAGGAAGCGGCACAAAAAGCTATACCCTTTGAGTATCGTCTCAAAGGGCTGGGTATCTTCGGTTCAGCACACCAGCCTCGTGTAATTTGGATGGGCGTTGAAGACCTGCCATCAGGGAAAATACAAGGGTCACCTCTTCAGCTACTGTACCGTGCACTGACTAAAGAGCTTGAATTACGAGGTTTCGAGGTTGAAAAACGACCTTTCTCACCTCACCTTACGCTTGCGCGTAATAAGCAACCGCTTTCACCCGATGAACAACAACGCTTGCAACGCCTACTACATAGTAAACAAGCTGGCGCATCTTCACCCATCTACCAAGTGAACAATTTGTGCGTCATGAAAAGCGAACTCTCACGAGCAGGTGCAAAATATACTTGCTTGCAAGAATGCTTCTTCTCGAAATCCAACCGTCTCGCATAAATCATACAGATATTCATGGGGTTACATTTAGCGGCAAACCTGCTAAAATAGAGGTGCTTCGCTCCCGGGAAACTTTAGGGCGCTAGTTGTATAACTTGCGGTTCATCATAGTAAAGGATTCTTGCATTGGTACTTGTACCACTACCCACTTCGGTGGCCGTCTTAACGCCTGCAACATCGGCTAATTTAGGACCTGGATTTGATACCCTTGGACTTGCGTTGCAACTTTACAACCGTTTTGATGTTGAAGTAGTAGAAGGTGATCCCTGGACTCCACAAATCGATGTGCAGGGCGTTCTGGGAAACAAGCTCTCAACGGGACCTGATAACTTGTTTTTCCAGGCTTTTGCGTTGCTCTTTCAACGTAAGCGAGCTGATCTACCTGCCGTAAAAATACGTATGTCCATTACTGTCCCTCCAGGTTGTGGACTTGGTAGCAGCGCAACTGCTGTAGTAGGTGGATTGGTTGCGGCAAATGAGCTTTTGCGCATCAAAGGTCTGGCGGTACCGAAAGAGGAATTACTGGCGCCAGCAGTAGAGTCTGAGGCTGGCAATCATCCCGATAATGTTGCTCCAGCATTACTAGGTGGCCTCGTTGCTACTACGACAGTGGATGGAGAGATTCGCGCGGTGAAAACGCGCTTCCCTGATGCATTGAAGGCAATCATTTTTACACCCTCGTTTCCAATGGACACTGTAACTGGCAGGAAGTTACTCCCCGCCGAGTATTCCAGGGATGATGTCACCTTTAATACAGGACGCGTGGCGCTTTTTTTAACAGCTTTACAGACGGGACGCTATGAACTTATCGGTGAAGCTATGCAAGATCGCCTGCACCAACCCTATCGCCAGGCGCTATTTCCTGCTATGCCAGATATTATTCAAGCCGCCCTTGATGCTGGAGCGTATGGAGCAAGTCTTTCTGGTGGTGGGTCATCGCTGATTGCCCTTGCCAGTTCCAACTTTCAGGCGATATTACGGGCAATGCGGGAAACTGCTCGTTCATCAGGTGTGGATGGGAGTGGCATGATTTTACGCGCGGATCAGGTTGGTGCAAGAGTAATTACAACTAGCAGAAGTAAAAAGCGAAAGCATAGCAATTATGACTTTCCATCCAATGCTCTGCCTTAAAACCACACCTATCTGGAAACGAAAGGATTTCAGTACCCACTATGGGGGAGAACCCTACAGATCTACAACCTGATCGATCAAACAGTAGCGCACTGAAAAAACTAGCATCCGTTATTGCGCTGCGCTGTGTTGAATGTTCCTCACTCTATCCAGGAGTAGGCGATCAACCGCGTTATCGCTGCGATTGTGGCGGCGTCCTCGATGTTGAAACAAAAATTCATCAACCAATGCAACAGGAACCTGCTTTACAAGTAGGATTTGAAGCTCTAACAACTTCTGAAAGTGATGCTAAATCCTTTGCGGGCGCCAATTGGCGACAGCTATTTGAGGAACGTGCCTCGCTATCTCCCAACTGGCCTGTCAACGTCAATGCGCAGTTACCCAACAGAAGTGGTGTATGGCGTTACCGTGAGTTAATTCTTCCTATTCCCGAACAATACATTGTTAGTCGCCCTGAAGGGAATACTGGTCTGTATCCTGTTGGTAGAGAAAATTGTGGCCATCATTGCGCCGGGCACCGGCAAATTGGCCGCTATGCGGAACTGGATAATCTCTTCCTGAAGCATGAGGGTGAAAATCCGACGGGAAGCTTTAAAGATCGCGGTATGACGGTGGGGATAACGATGGCCAATCTCCTTGGAGCGCGTGCTGTTGCCTGTGCTTCAACAGGTAATACCTCCGCTTCATTGGCATCATATGCTGCACAACTTGGTCTGCCATGTATCGTCTTCTTGCCCTCAACTAATGTTGCGGGAGGTAAGCTGGCGCAATCCCTGGCTTATGGCGCCACAACTGTCCAGATTCAAGGTGATTTCGATGATGCTATGCGTTTAGTTGAGCAAGTTTGCAAAGAACTGGGTATTTACCTGCTTAATTCGCTCAATCCTTTTCGCATTGAAGGACAGAAAGCGATTGGTTTCGAGTTGTTACAGCAGCTTGACTGGGAGGCTCCCGACTGGCTTGTATTGCCTGCCGGTAATCTGGGTAACACTTCTGCTATCGGTAAAGCTTTTCGACAAGCCTATCAAGTCGGTTTGATTACACATATGCCCCGTGTGGCCGCGATTCAGGCATCAGGAGCTAATCCATTCTTTCGTAGTTTTATGGGTGGCTTTAGCCATAGAGAGCATGTTAAGGCGCAAACCATCGCCACCGCCATCAAAATTGGCGATCCTGTCAGTTTTTCACGCGCACGCCAGGTCATTGAAGAGAGCAATGGTGTTGTAGAGGAAGTCACCGACGAAGAAATCCTGGCTGCAAAAACAGTAATTGACCGCTCTGGTATTGGTTGCGAACCTGCTTCTGCTGCGACCTTAGCGGGCGCTCGCAAGCTTGTAGAGCGTGGTATCATCAAACGCGATGAGCGTGTTGCCGGTGTTCTGACTGGCAATTTGCTGAAGGACAGCCAGACAGGTATCCCTAAACACAAACAGGGTGATACAATATCAGCAAGTATTGAGGTAGTGAAAAGAGCTTTAGCAAACAAAATTTTCTTTTAGATGCACATTGTAACTGCTACTGAAGAATACCAGTATTGAGGGAGAACCCTCCTGGAAATGCAATGTCAAATGTACAATTCGATTCAATACAAACTGCTAAAGAAATCTTTTCACATAGAAGTGCCATCCTGAAGAAGATAGGTTCCTGGTTTTGCGTATGGGAAATCTATCCAATTCTTGGTATAGCTGCTTTCTTGCGTTTTTATCAAATTACTACTACCGAGTTTGATGCAGATCAGGCAATGGTTTTCCGTATGGCCCATGACGCAATTAACCATGGACTTATACCGGCTACAAGCAACATTGCTTCCATTCGTATAGTGAATCCTCCCGCTGTGACTTACCTCCTTATGATCCCGGCTGCTTTTAGTACCAATCCACTATGGGGCGCAATTTTTGTAGGATTCTTTAATGTCATAGCAGTTCTACTTACCTATATATTTGTGCATCGTTATTATGGAAGAGTTGCGGCTATTATCGCATCGCTGCTCTATGCGACAGCCGCAAAACCGCTGCATTTTAGTCGCTTTATCTGGCAACAAAACTTGATTGCACCATTTGTGGTGCTTTTTATTTTTGCCCTTTTCTGGGGCGTAGTTGATCGTCGAAAGGGTTGGCTTTTTCCCGCCCTGGTTCTGCTAGGCATGCTCGTTCAGTTGCAAGAGACTACACTTATTTTGTCTTTGCTGTTGCTGGTAGCGCTTGTACTTTCTCCTGGAACGGTGCGGTTGCGAGATCTCGCTCTTGGTCTTATCTTTCTCTTGCTTATCTTCTCTACCTACCTGCTATGGGAGTTCTCTACAAAATTTGCCGATCTGAATACCCTCCTTCGCATATCAAAGTTGCCTGCTTACTTTGATTTGAAAGCGCTTAACTATTATAGACTTTTTCTAAATCCCTACGACACCATTCCAACTGATACACACACTCTCGAGTATAAACTTATTCCCTTTCTCGAATGGTTACGTCCTGTCATGGTAATCCTGATTATATGTGGATTTGCGACAATCACAATTGGAGTAATCTCACTTCCACACCTGCGTAAGGGGGATAGCGGCATGGATGAGGAGAGTAGACGCTCTCGTCACCCTTTATGGAAAGCATTACAAAAACTGCGTACCTTATGGGTGGAGTTTCATGCCACTCCGCAGCGATATGGCTTTCTGTTACTACTAATCTGGCAAATTGCGCCTATCCTGGTTCTTTCTCGTCACTCTTTGCCCGTGTTCCCATACTATCTGCTCATGGTCATGCCAGGCCCATTTATCATCATCGGGCTTTTTCTCTCCACACTAGCATATTGGTTGCAACGACGGGAGTGGATGTGGAATATCCCACACTATGGTGTTTATGTTTTTACATGTCTTGTAATCGTTGCGCAACTACTAGGCAGTACAGCTACGCTGATAGACGAAGCCAGTGGTAACAATCTGCATGGTTTCAGTTATAACACGCTGAATTCTTTAGAAGATGCATTGAACGAAGCTGATCAGCTAGCCTTGCTGCACAATCTCAACCGCGTCTATATCACGACAGACCAATATACGCAAGCTTCACTTCGCTACCTTGCAGAACAAATGCGAACACCTACAACGCTTTTTGATGCATCACGTTGTCTTGTTTTACCGAATGCTGCTGCTGGCCCTGCTGAGCTACTCGTGGGACCGTACGACAAATTGTCGATGGTTTTACTGAGCCACTTCGCTATAGCTACGTTGGTTAGCCAACCGGAACGCCTTGGGGGAACACCATTCCAACTCTATTTTGTTCAACCTCAAGCTGTTTCAAAATTGACTTCACCTAATGAAGCTTTTGTGAAAAACTTACAATTGCTCGACAAACAGGCTCAACAACTCAGGTTTGATAAGGCGACCTGGCTTGCTACACGTTGGAGCTATATACGTTCTGCCGCGCCAAGTTATCGTACCACCTATACCTATACCATGAAAGTACTGTTTAATCATAAATCAAGCATTTCTAGCCATTGTGTCTCTACATCGATACAAGCGGGAGATCAGCTTATTGTGACCTTTCCGCTTCTCCAAAGTGCTTATGTACCTTCATCGATGACTCTATCTGCAATTTCTTTTACTACAAAGCCGCTAAATGTATCTTACGGGCCATTTCATCTAGAAACTGGCAGAGATCAAAGCACGAAACCATTGTTGCTTCAAACTACAGAAGGTTTAACTGGCATTACTCTTTCAACTGAGTGAAAAACCCTGGCGTATGCAACATAAGCCTGATACAATATGTGTTAAGGATGTAGTAATCTTAAGTGATTTCTGAGCATGAGTCCGTTTCTCTAGAGGGAACTCAAAGGAGACTTTGTGAGATACTTGAGACCGAAACGCGAGCTGTTACCGCGTTGGGAAATGCCTGCTGATCCAGTAAAAGCCGTATTCTGGTTTATGCACTGGCTTCTGAGGGTGCTAGTGCGCTTTTTTTATATTCTCATTCTGGCGGCAGTCATCTATGAAAGCATTATCAATGGTCCTGTCGGTTTCTTTGGCACTTTACTAGTTGGCCTTGGTGTATGGGTCGGGCTTGCGTTGCTTTTATTTGTGTTTAATTTGAGTACAGGTGTCACAAAAGTCTTTACTGAAGTAAATCGCATGCAGCGAGGCTATCCTCCACGTTACCCTTTCGATAATTTCAGAGAGCAGGATGTAGATGGTCGGATTGTTGAGGGTACCGTGACTGACCTGGAAGAAGAACGCAGAAAACGCAGACAAGAGCAATAAGAATTCAGAATCACTCACAGCCCATTCTTCACTTCCCACGCACGCCAAATCTCATCTTCAGGTCCTGGTACGTATGAGAACAGTAAGGTCCCACTCCCCTCTATACAATAGATTCCTAGCTCTGCAGGTAATACCATTGTCTGTCCTTTAATAAGCTTTTCACCATAATCAAAAGCTTCGCCATAGCGTAGTATTACCTCGGATCCTAAAGATGTAAGGATAATACAGCTTCCATGTGTTTCTTTTTTCATATAGTCATTCATGATGATGGTATTCTTGTGAAAGACTAGTTCACAGGTTACGAAATATTGGCAGGCTGCCAGGCAACGATTTTTAAAACCTTCTCCGTTGTGTAGAAGTAGGGATTGCATTTTGATATGGGGCGAACAGTCGTAGTGTGAGACATCCAGGGAGCGTTCCACATGTAGCTCACGGGGAGTTCCTGCGCTAGTAAGGCGGCCATAGTCATACAATCGGTACGTCAAGTCTGAGTACTCCTGAAGTTCATAGAGCAAAACGCCTTTGCCAATCGCGTGGACTGTACCTGCAGGGACGAAAATGATATCTCCTGTGGAAACATTTACCTCATTGAGTAGATTCTCAAGGGTGAAATCCTGAATGGCTTGCCGAACTTCTTCTTGTGAAGTGGCAGTCTTAAAACCATGTATAATGGATGCGCCTGGTGCAGCATCAAGGACATACCAAAATTCTGTCTTACCCAGTTTGCCCTGCTCATGCAAGCGCGCATATGTGTCATCTGGATGTACCTGCACCGAAAGTTTGGCATTCGCATCGAGGAATTTAGCGAGCAAAGGAAAGCGGCGTCCAAAACGAGCAATTACTTGCTTCCCAAGTAAGCCGGAGCCCCATTCTTCAACAAGTGATCCAAGTGTTCTGCCCATGTATGGTTCATTCTGAGCTATAGTAGTTAACTCTGTTTCCCATGACTCGCCAATGTTAATATTGCCAGGTGGAAGCTGTTTCCAGCCATCACGCTCTAACCGCCGTCCACCCCAAATCGTCTCATGTAACGATGATTTCAGTCTAATAGGATGTAAAAACTGCACGAACCTCTCCTACCAAAGAATCTCTAAAATTGAGAATACAATGGCCCGATGTACCCCTTTCGCATTTTATGCTTCTCTACGCAGTATATAACGCGATACATCGGGCCTTTAGAAACAATATGGTCTAAGAACTGCTGATTAATCAGGTCGCCAGTAATGCGCCTTCAACCTGGCGACGCAATTTGTCACGCATTACTATGCCTTTAATGCGATTGATTTCTTGCCCATTTTTGAAGAAGATCAGAGTGGGAATACCATCAACATTCCACTGGCTAGTAAGTGTCTCATTTGTATCAACATCCAGTTTGGCGAATGTCACACGCCCCTGGTATTCCTCGCTGATTGCCGCAAACTCTGGATTAAATATCTGGCATGAGCTACTGCGCTCTGATGAAAAATCAACTATGACCATTTGTGGCGCATTAAGCACCTGTTCAGGAAAATCCTGACTTGTTACATCAATGTAGCTAACTTTGTGTTCTTTGTGCTTTGCCATGCTACCCTCTTTACAGCGTTTTCATTTCGCTCGCACTTATGTGTTAAAAGCGTATCATCGTTGTGTTGTGATGTCAAGGAAATAATTCTGACGATACAGAACCGGACGCAAGACGCCGTGCCTTTAGGCTGTGCGGTGAGGCGGGTTTCTCGCAGGCGTGAGCCCTTGTCTTTTGTCTTGTATGAGAGGCGATGTACCACTTTTGCGGTTGAGAAAAAGAATAGCTGTCTATGAATCTGTATCGGTACGCCGCATGAACATCGGCAAGTCGAAGCAACTGGACGAGTTGTCGCACGAGTGCGGCCAACTCTACAGTCAAACGCTCGTCTTCTTCTGGCGGACGGTGCGACACAAAGGTCTTTGGCTTGCGCCAAAGCACCTGATGCGCCTGTTCACCTCCGACAAACTGCACGCTCACACTTCTGATGCCTGCGTCCAAGCGTTCTTTGCCGGTCTCAATTCCTGGAGAGAACGCCGTAAGTCAGATCCGGCAGCCAGACCACCACACCGACGCCAATGGTACTTCAGGATCGAGTACAAGGATAGTGCCATTCGTCTGAAGAAGGGCAATCTCCTCCTCTCCAATGGGAGAGGCAACGACCCGCTCATTCTCCCCTGGAACTGGGACATGCCCAAAACCATGGTCATCCACTGGACGGGCACCCACTATGAGGCCATTGCCACCTACCGCATGCAGGACCCAGAGGCAAGACCCCTGGGTGGCAAAGTCGCGGGAATCGATTTGGGCGAAATACATATGGCAGTATCTCATGAGGGTGAGAATACGCATATTCTCAATGGTCGGCTCCTAAGATCAAAGAGGCGATATCAGAACAAGCTCAAGGCACAACTCAGTAGGAAGATCGATGGGAAGACGAAAGGCTCGCATCGTCGGAAGAAGTTGAACCGATCGAAGCAGCGACAACTGAAGAAGTTGAAAAATCAGATCAAGGATATCGAACATCAGCAGACAACACGACTTGTTTCCACGCTGTATCAAGAGGGCGTGCAAACCGTGGTCATTGGCGATGTGCGCAATATCCGTCAACAGAATGATGTTGG
>JBKPBA010000397.1:0-15857 GCA_046726675.1 Chloroflexota bacterium | reverse complement strand
ATAACAGAAGTATTCCCACATCTCTACTTGTCTTTAGAGGACATACGCGCTATAGTAAGCAGCGGGAATACTTCCGTTATTCTCACTTCACAAAAGAAATCGCTTGATAGATGTCATATTTGGATGGAAGAACAAAATGGTAGATATAATTAGCAATCTTCACTATTACAATATGGTATTAGTAATTGCCTCAGGCACGGTAGCAGGTGTATGGGGATTGATACTCTTCTTCATGAAAAAGCCAATCAACAGACCCTGGCGTATTTCACTTATCGTCACGGCAGTCATTGCCGCCTTGCAGGCGCTGCTCGGCATTACTCTAGTACTGCTTGGGCAAAAACCAGGCACAGGTACGGGTCTTTACTATCTACATTACGTGTACGGGGCAATCGTTGTACTTGCCATTCCTATAGCCATTATCTATGCCACTGGTGGCAAGAACCAGCGTCGTGACACCTTGATCTTCAGCATTGCCGCGCTGATTTTAGTAGCGGCCGCTCTTCGTGCCCTGACCACGGGATTACATTAAACAGGTTGGAGAGAATCATGCGAGCTTCTTTTATTCATTTAGCGGATACGCATCTTGGCTATGAACAATATGGCGTGCGCGAGCGTTTCAATGATTTCAGTCGGGCATTCTGGGTTATCATGGATGAAGCAGCCAATCGCCCGGTCGATTTTGTGGTCATAGCCGGTGACCTGTTTAATAAACGGGCTATCGATGCGCTTACGCTTATTCACGCAATAGAGGGGTTAAAGAAGCTCAAAGAAAGAGGTATCCCGGTCATAGCAATCGAAGGCAATCACGACCGTAGTTATTATCGAGAGGGCATCTCCTGGCTGCAATTTCTATGTCACCAGGAATATTTGATGCTACTAGCCCCTAAAATGCGTGATGGCGCACCAGCGCTTTCACACTGGAGTAGGGAAACCATGCTAGGCTCACACGTTGATCTGCTAAATGGTCGCCTGCGTGTTTATGGTTTGCCCTGGCAGGGAGCTGCGACTACGCGCACTATGGAGGGATTGACTCAGGCGCTGGAGGCTGCTAGAGAAGAGGAAGAAGCTGCTGGCATCGAATACCGGGTACTTATGATGCATACAGGTGTAGACAGCGTTGTTCCACGTATTCAGGGTCTGCCCACTATGGCCCAGTTTCAGCCGCTCCATCGCTGTGTCAATTACCTGGCGTTAGGTCATGTGCATAAGCCTTATGAATTCGACGGCTGGATGTATAACCCTGGCTCGACAGAGACATGGGGAGCAGAAGAGTCTGCCTGGGAGGATCGTGGCTACTACGTTGTTGAAATTGATACGAGCGATCCTGAAAGCGTCATTGATCCCAATAAGCAGGCCCGTTATCATCGCGCAACGCATCTTGTCAGCAAGCGCCGCCCGTTTGTACGCCACGAACTGCGTGTTGATGGTTTGAACGAACCAAATGCAGTCTATGAACATCTTGAGAATTACTGCCGCCGCGAGGGACCTAAGTATCATCGCGAAATGTTATCTCCTGTTGTACAAATACACCTGGTGGGCACGCTGGCTTTCGATGCAGGCTCGTTAGACCAGAAATACATGGAGGAAATAATAGTTACCCATTTCCAGCCCTTGTACGTGCGCATTGATAACAATACGAACGACCAGGACTTCATGCCCGATGGTGGAGATATTGATGGGCGTGATCGCACAGCCTGGCACGAATTGGAACGCCACATCTTCGAGGATCTTGTCAGCCGCGATAATCGCTACCTGGCAACCAAAGAGCAGTGGAGTGTAGTGCTTGCTGATCTGAAACAGATGGCGCTGCAAAAAGATGATCCTGCACTTATAACTCAGTTTTTACGAGAGAAGCGGGCGGAGTTGTTGGGGGCTTGATAAGCTCTGTTGTATGCTTACGCCAAATATGTTACCATCCTGGAAGATTCTCTTTGTTTATGCAAGAAAATACTCTAAAGATACAGACGCTTGTTCAGATGAATTCACAGGATATTCGTATGAGAAGGAAGTACTGCTCTCTGGTTACCCTCTTGCTCCTGTTGCTACTCACCGCATGTTCAGCTCTGCCAGATATTACTATTAGTCAGGGAACTCCCGTAGCGACAACCACTGGCTCTCAGGCACAAGGGACAGGAGAGGAACAGCAGCTTGCGCAGCGACTGTTCAAGCAGATTAACCAGGACCGCGCGGCGAACAATCTTCCTCCATTGGCATGGGAGCCTCGGCTGGAACGGAGCGCACGCGTGCATGATCTTGTGATGGCGAAAGGGTGCGGGCTGATGCATCAATGCCCCAATGAGCAAGGCCTGGCGATACGTATCAGTAACCAGGGAGTACAATGGCAGACCGTGGGTGAGAATATCGGAGAGGGTGGGCCTGTCCTATTTGATGATGCCTGGAATATGGTGTTGATGATGCACCAGGGTATGATGGCTGAAAAGCCGCCCAATGATGGACATCGACTCAATCTGCTGAGCAGGGATTTTCATCGCATTGGCATTAGCATATATATCGATGCCCACAATACACTTTGGCTAACGGAAGATTTCGCCAATTAGCCGTAACTGGTCACCTTGACATCCTTCCTTTTCATAAGCTACACTTAAGAAGTTAGTTGAGTTAGTAAATCAACTATGTGTACTTTTACTCGCAGCAGCTACCTGCTGTCAGCATTGTTTTTACTCTCTTGATGCATGAGGAGACTACTTCATGGAGACCACATCTACTGTTTCTGCTAATGTCCCTCGTGTTGACACGCATCTGGCCAAGTTTTCGCAAGCTGGAACCGTCTTGCTCACCGCCCTGGCCTTTCTTTTGAACCAGCCTATCATTGTACTCATTACAGCTATAATCCTGGCACTTGCCGCTATTGTGCCGTCGGCCAGTCCTTTCCGGTTACTCTATCGTTACATCGTCCTGCCGCTGCACCTGTTGCGGCCAAGGATTGTAGAGGATGATCCTGCACCTCATCGTTTTGCGCAGGGCGTCGGCGCTGCATTTCTGATTGCCTCAAGCCTTGTGCTCTTTCTGACGAGCGCTACAGCGGTTGGTTGGACACTCGACCTGATTGTCTTTGTACTGGCTGGCATTAACCTGACCGTGGGTTTCTGTGCCGGGTGTTTTGTATACTATCACCTCGGACGCATAGGTGTACTTCCGAAAGTTCGTTACGAGGGTGGCTTCCATTGGCGGGGAGTGTAGACAAGATGTCAATGTTCATCGTACGGATTGGTGTGCTTGTTTTGGTAAGCATTCTACTATGGCTAACAGTCTGGTCGGGACGCCGTTTTGTCGAGGCGCAACGGCGTCGTGCGCTTGCTGCCACTCCGCTAACCTCGGATAGGGGTGATAGGGATGCTAATGCTAGCTTGTCTCTCGTGCGTATCTTAGCTTTCAGTAGTGCTGACTGTCGTCAATGCCATGAGTTGCAGATACCTGCTCTTCAACGCGTATTAGAAGCAAGAGGAACCAAAGTTTCCGTAGCGGAAGTTGATGCGCCCAATTCACCTGAGTTGACTCAACGTTTTAGAGTGCTGACACTGCCTAGCACGGTAATAATGGATGCAGCGGGCCGCGCACATGCTATAAACTATGGTTTTGCTAACACTCAACGCCTTCTCAATCAGGTGGACGAAGTTTTGGCCGAGGTTCAGGTCTCATAATTTGAATTTACATCGTCCGTTGGCTTTGTTAGTGAAAGGATATTTCGATGTCAGTTGCTCAGGAATTTCAAAAGGCAAATGATGCTTATGCGTCGTCATTCAGCAAAGGAAATTTGCCAATGCCTCCTGCAAGGCATGTGGCTGTGTTGACGTGCATGGATGCTCGACTTCTTCCAGCACGCTTCCTTGGCCTCGAAGAGGGAGATGCGCATGTCATCCGTAACGCGGGTGGACGAGCCAGCGATGACGCCATTCGCTCATTAGCTATTTCGCAGCAATTACTAGGCACCAATGAAGTGGTGGTCATTCATCATACCGACTGTGGCATGTTGACCTTCAGTAATGAAGATTTGCGCAAGAAGTTGAAGCAGGAACTAAATGCCGACGCTGAACATATCGATTTCCTACCATTCAATGACCTCGAACAGTCGGTGCGTGATGATGTGGCGACCGTCAAGAACTCACCATTGCTTCTGAAGAACATAGAAGTCAGCGGCTTCATTTATGATGTGAAAAGTGGCAGGCTGTTGCCCGTTACGTAGGATTTTATGGGTATTTCATTGTGGGTGCTTAATAGGCATCAATCGAAGAAAAAGCCCACCAACATCAGTAGGTGCCGATTTATCGCGCACACCGCCGATTGATCGGCCCTCATATGCACCAACCTCAGCATGACAGTAGCGTACCTTACTGCTGCGCTAAGGCGAGAGCGTTCCCCTCCGATTATCAGGCATTAGCCTCATGACCCCGTTTTAGTTTTAGAGGTTTCTGGTAAATCTTTCGGATTGTACCAGCAGTGGCTGCACTTGGTTCTGATCGACTTTACCTGCACATCTGTAGACTCTTGCTCTCTATCTTCTACTGGGCTATCTGTCGCCTCTTTGTTCATGATAGGCTGGGCGTATAGTGGATGACCCTCGGACGTCAGGCAGCGACCGGTAGCTAGCTCAAATTGCCAACCATGCATTGTGCAGGTCAGGATGCCATTCTCGATTTGCGCAAAGCGTGTTAAATCGGCCTTCAGATGAGGACAGCGACGTTGGATGCGATAGCCGTTGCTTTCCCAGAGCTGCTTTACAGCAGTCTTTTCGGCGTAGTAGCCTTCGGCATATTGCAGGCGTTCCGGTGTGAGGCATTTGAAGAAATTGTATACGTATTCGTTGTACGCTCCCTTACGCTCTGCCTCGAAGCGGCACGAGAGGAAAATCTGGTTGATCCAGTCCTCCTCGTGATGAATAATGCAATATTCGAGAAGCGCCGGGTCAATGTGGAAACGGTAATCCCACTCATCGTTTCGTTCGCTCCTCGATAAATCAGAGTCTACATTGTCATCCCACGCATAGACATGCCTGGTATGGAAATCAAGCATGATCTGCTGCACATCACAATCGATCAATACACGCCCGTTGATGCCCACGCTGGTCAAGTCAGCCTGCTCCAACAGAGGCTCGAACCAGTCGTGTATTGAAGTCAGGATATCTACCTGCCCACGCGGCCACGAAGCTTTCTGTGCGTCGATGATCGTCTGCTGGCGGGCCTTGTAGTTCTCAAGGTAGGTGCGTTTCTGGGTGAATATGGCCTGCACCTGTTCTTCTGGATAGGGATGTGCGACGGTACAGGCTCCTTTTGTGAGTGTAGCGACACTTCCAGGGATCATCAATCGCCCGTTATCCTGTCCATTTGCTTGTAAGTATTCCAGGAATACCGTCTGATCAGGAAACGTGTTTGTAGGGTCACGATCGAAGTCGTTGAAATGAAACAGGTGATCGTCCAGGAAACACGGTGGTCCGGCAGATGGTATCACAAAGCTTGCGCCGATTTCTCGCGTATAACGCAGGGCACGAGCCATTTCATTCTCCCGTTTCTTGCGTCCAAGAGCCTGTAACATCTTCTCTGGGAAGCGGTAGACCATCGGATACCAGATAGCGCCGGAGAATTGTAGAAAGTGAGCATCATAAGGCCCATAGCTATGTAAAACGTCCAGGTCGATTGGACGCGAATCATTCTGGTCAAAGATGCGTGTCTCGCCGTCGTCTACCATCAATCCGGAATCGCCAAGTGGACCGTCGATGGGCGCAACCATCGCCATTATCATGCAACACAGTCCATCTACTTCAATTGCTTGTCCATTTTTTGTCTGGATGAATTTCGTGAAGCCAAGATCCCAAAGTCTGCGCTCGAGCAGGTTCAATGGATAATCTGGTAGAAGCACGATGGCATCTTTCCAGACATGCTCACTCAGGAACTGTGGGTCGAAATGGTCATGATGCAGGTGCGAAACATAGAGGTACGTTGGACGCGAGATTTTCACCAGGTCCACATCCTCATTGCTAGGGAAAGGGAACCACGAGGCGAAGTATGCTGGATTAAACCAGGGATCGCAGAGAATACTTCCATGTTGTGTCTCAATAAACAAGCCAGCCTGGCCCAGGAATGTAATCTGCAAAAAGAATTCCTTTCATTTACGCAAGTCATTTCATTTACGCAAGTCAATCGAAATCTGCTTGCCTTTGTGGAAACATGTAAAGGCAAGACGCGTCCAACCATCTGGCCAATGTGGAGTAGTGGTATACCCATCCTCAGTAAAGCGTAGTCCTGCAAATCCTAATATCGCTGCCTGCCACACTGCCCCTGCACAGGCACAATGTATACCCTCATCTGAGTTTCCTCGCTGATCTTCAAGGTCGACCAATGCGCCTTTCATGAACATATTATAGGCGGTTTCAACCAAACCTAACTCACATGCCAGGATGACGTGGAGTGCAGGTGTAAGGGATGATCCATAATCATGGTCAGTTATAGGATAGTAATAATCCCAGTTAACTTTCTTTGTTTTGAGGTCGAACTGCTCATCCAGCACAGTCAGTAGCATCAAGACATCGGCCTGCTTGATAATTTGATAGTATTGCACTACCTTTATACCCAGGATGCCCTGGTAGGAAGAAGTACGTCCTTTATATTTCTCCTGATCGAAAGGCTCGAGTTGGAAGAAGCCATCAAATTGTTCAAATACCCCGGTGCGCTTATCTTGTGGTATACGTATGTAGGCTATCACATCATGCCAACGAGCCAGGTGCTTTTCATTCAAATCAAACTGCTGCGTCAGTTCCTTTGCTTTACCAGGAGCGGTGGACTGGAGCCAGTGTAGAGCATCAATGGCAGCCTGGATATTCCATCTCGCCATGTAGTTGGTATAAGCATTATTATTGACATGTTCGTGCCATTCGTCGGGGCCAATCACATTGTCGATCTCATAATAACCGCTCTCAGGATTCCATTCGGCGCGACTGGCCCAGAACTCAGCCGTACTCAACAACATTTCAGCTCCATACTCACGCATAAACTCGTCATCACCTGTTATCTGCCAGTATTGCCAGACTCCATGTGAGATACTTGCCGTAATGTGTAATTCTATCCTACCGTTAAGCACTGCTATCAGTTCACCACTTTCCGGGTGGACAATCGCAGGTGGTGTGGTTTCCTCTCCATCTAATGTGCTTTCCCACGGATATTGTGCTCCTTCGTAGCCGCCATTACTCTTCGCTTTAGCTCGCGCTGCAGGAAGGAGTCGGTAGCGATACATCAGCAAGTTGCGAGCAATGCCGGGGTGTACATAGGTGAAATAGGGAAGCATAAATATCTCTGTATCGTGGAAGATGTGACCGCGATAGCCAAAGCCGGTCAGACCCTTTGCAGCAATGCTATAGCGGCTATCATGCGACGATGCGCTGATGCGCAATTGATAGATATTGTAGCGTATAGCTTGTTGTGCTTTGTCGTCACCCTCAATGACTACATCTGAGACCTGCCAGTAATTCTGCCATGCCTTTTTATGTTCCGCAAGCAATGTCTCATAGGGTTCGACCTGTACACATGGGTTGACATACCTGCCCCCCTCAACCAGAACTGTATAATGCTTACCTGGTTCTGCTGGCGACGCACTCGATTGCAATATTTTATGATGGTGTTCAATCGCAGTCTGTAGAGGATCCTCAACATCTCGTGAAGTGTACATGACAACAACTTTTTCTGCCGTCATTGTTTCCCCAACAGCCAGATCCTTATATATGCGAATGCTGGGTGAGATATCTGAGCGCATTAACTCTTTCTGGAATTCGCAATCCTTCGATGTGAAGCTCATCGTCTGTACGAGTTGAACCGATGAATGGCGTGTTTGTGCGTGCAACCAGAGGAGTTCTCCATCTCGGCGCTGCTCTACAGGCTCCCAGTGTATCAGATCATAATTCCCTACTGCCATGTTGAGAGCAGACCATAGAAACACATCGGCCTTTCCCCCCGTCTCAGGCTGATCTTCAATTGTCAAGCTATAACGAATTACTCCAACATGCTCATCCGCCAGGCTGGCGAAGCGCTCGCTCGTAATTCGAATACGGATACCACCTGGACTTTCCCACCGTACCATTCTCCGAAGAATGCCATGTTGCATGTCGAGAGTGCGATGGTAATCGAGAATTTTGCCCTGATCGAGGCGGAATCGTTCATCATTTACAAACAACTTGATTGTTAGCCAATCGGGAACGTTAGCTAACTCCTCTTTAGCTATAGCGATTTTATCAAAAACGCCAAACAGTAAGGTCCCAGGAGTTGCTTTAGGATACCCTTCTTCAAATGTACCTCGTGTACCAAAATAGCCATTGCCGAGAGTGTACACCGTTTCCTGACTATGGAGTTTTTGGGGATCAAACTCACTTTCTTCAATATACCAGGGATTCACAGCTTACCCTTTCCTTACTTATTTTGAAAGGACACCTGTAAGGGTGTCCCTACGTTAGTTTAAAACATCTGCTAGATGTAGAGAAGCGAGCGTTGGTAAGACTTTGTCTGCCCTATGGAAACGCTCTTTTGGCCCGATACCCAGAGCCTGCATTCCAGCGGTTTTAATGGCTTCGATGCCTGCATCAGCATCCTCTACTCCCAGACAAGCCGGAGTAGGAACTTGCACCAATCCTGCAGCATAGACGAAAAGATCCGGCGCAGGTTTGCTATTCACTACACTATAGCCATCCGCTATCCCATCGAGATAACTCATTATATCCAGGTGTTCAAGTACTAAGCGACAGTTTTTGCTGCCAGAAGCGATAGCTACTTTGATGCCTGCAGCTCTAATCTCATTCAATAGGTCTTTGCCACCTGCTACCAGGTCTTTTGGTGTCATCGACTTAATCATCTCATTATAATAACGATTCTTGCGGTCCATCATCTCTTGAATTTGTGCTTCAGAGTAATTTCGACCTCGGATAATATACATCAATGACTCGCGGCGACTGACTCCACGCAGGTGCTCATCATTTTCCTGGTGCGTAAAAGGAATGCCCTCTTCATCAGCAAGCCGTTTCCAGGCCTTATAGTGGTATTCCGAAGTATCGGTTAATACTCCATCGAGATCAAAAATTATTGCCTTTGGTCTTTGCATACCGAAACTTCTCCTTTTAGGTTTACAACTACTTTTTCAGAAAATCCATTGCTGTGCGTGTCAGCACCTCTACCCCGATAGGCAAAGCATCTTCATCAATATTGAAACGCGGATGATGGTGAGGATAATTCGCTCCCTTTTCCTCATTTTTTGCGCCCACAATGAAGTAGCAGCCAGGCACAGCTTCAAGGAAACAAGCCATGTCATCACTGCCTGTAGTCATGACGTCCTCACTCTCATCAACTTCTTTCTCTCCTACCGCAGCGATGGCTGCATCGCGCACTATCTCCGTCATTCTTGAATCGTTCACGCATGGGGGACAACCATCGATTACTTCTATCTCGCAAGATCCACCCATCGCAGTCGCTATACCACGTGTAATCTCGCCGATACGACGTATTAATTTACTACGATGTTCCGCATTAAATGCGCGCATGGTACCGTGCATCTCCGCGCTTTCGGGTATGATGTTGAAAGCGGTTCCTGCTTGAATCTTGCCGATGGTGATAACAGCAGGGCTTAATGGTGAAGTCTCACGGCTGATTAGCGTTTGTAGCGCAGTAACGATGTATGCCGAGATGACGATCGGGTCGACGGTTGTTTCCGGCATAGCGGCATGTCCACCTTTGCCTTTGACTGTCAGTATAAACCTATCGGCACTGGCAAACACAGCGCCAGCTCGCACACCAACGCGACCGAGGGGGAAATCACTAATCAGATGCAAGCCGATGATACCATCAACGTCTTGCATTGCCCCTTCTTTGATCATTGGCTCAGCCCCCCCAATGCGCTCTTCTGCTGGCTGGAAGACAAATTTCACATTGCCAGTTAGTTCTTCGCGGCGCTTATTTAAAATATCGGCCACTGCGAGCAAAATAGAGGTATGTCCATCATGTCCACACGCGTGCATTTTGCCATCGATTGTAGAACGATAGTTGATGTCATTCATCTCATGAATAGGGAGGGCATCCATGTCAGCGCGGATAGCGATGGTTTTTGCTCTCGGCTTGCTTGCACCTCCGCGCAGCAGACCGAGGACGCCCGTTTTAGCAATCCCAGTTTGCACCTCTAACCCCATGGTTCGCAGCCGTTGCGCTACAATGCCAGAGGTACGCACCTCTTCAAATGCCAGTTCGGGATGTTCGTGCAGGTCGCGGCGCATCGCTATCATATCGGGGACGAGTTCATCAATATCGGATTTCAAGCGATCGGTTTCTGACATGGAACCTCCTGGTTGCTCACAGATCAGTTTCAGAATGGTATCAGTTTAAAACGCAAGAATCAGATAGATTCTTGTCCATCCTTATCCTATCATACATATACGAGGTCGTATATAACAAGAGAGAAGTACAAAGGGCTACGCCATCTGTTAGTAGACATAAAATAAGCCAATTAACTCCCTTTATAGGCACATTGGCTCTATCAACATACCTTTTTTCCAGTTACTATTAATTGTATAGTGTATAGTCAACAGGCTTCGCGAATAGAGAAAGACAAATGACGTAGTTACACCGGCTATAAGGCCATAGGAGGACATGATGGAAATTTCACTCATCATCTTCATGCTGATTGTCTTAGGTATCGCCGCTAATCAATGGGGTATAAACAGTATTGATGGCCCGGATAGCCCTGAGTGGGAGCGTCGACAGCGCTGGTATGGCTTTCACTGATGAGAGATGTCAACTCGACCGAAACAAAACAAGTATCAACAGGTAATGAACTTGACGAGGTGAAATCCTCTTCAGTCGTGCATAGAGCAACTGCTACCTTACGTGAGCGTCTCCTTATCATCCTATCATTACTCTCACTCTACTTCCTCTGGGGTGGGACATATCTGGCGATGCGTATTGCACTACAAGGATTTCCTCCTTTTATTCTGGCTGGTGTGCGTCAACTAACTGCAGGTATCATACTCTTTCTCTTTTTACGGCTTCGTAAACATGAGCCGCCTACACGTAAGCAATGGTTGACAGCAATCGTGGTGGGTGGACTGTTACTTGTAGTTGGTAACGGTGGAGTAGTTTTTGCTGAACAATGGGTATCCTCAGGTTTAGCGGCGCTGGCTCTGGGAGCGATCCCTCTGTGGGCAGCCCTCTTCTCCGGCCTTTTTGGACGCTGGCCCACTCGCATTGAATGGTTTGGACTGGGGCTGGGATTTTTAGGAATAGTACTCTTAAACTTTGAAAATGGCCTGCATACCAATCCTTTAGGCGCAATTGTGTTGCTGATCGCGCCGATGGGCTGGGCACTTGGTTCGATTTTGAGCCAGCACCTCGCCAGCCCTAAAAGCCTGATGGCAAGCGCATCTCAAATGCTTGCAGGCGGTGTCATGTTATTCATCGTTGGTTTTGGGGTTGGCGAACACATGACGAGCTTCCCAGGCCCTCGACCGTTGGCGGCCATGGCCTATCTCATTATCGGGGGCTCGCTGGTAGCTTTCAGTGCTTACGGCTATCTGCTACGCCATGTACGGCCAGCGCTGGCGACCAGTTATGCCTATGTTAACCCGTTGGTAGCTGTGGGCCTGGGGGTAGCGCTTGCAGGCGAGCAAATCACGATGGTAGGACTTCTCGCAATACTCACGATTTTATCTGGGGTAGGGCTGGTCTCATTGGGACGAGAACGACGTTGAAAGCCATTTAGGATTTCCCCACATTAAATCGGAAATGAGCAATATCCCCATCCTTGATCACATAGTCTTTCCCCTCCAGACGCTGCACCCCCTTCTTTGCAGCAGCAGCAAACGAACCGCCACTGGCCATGAAGTCATCAAAATGTGTCACTTCTGCACGAATGAAACCACGCTCGATGTCAGTATGGATCTTCCCTGCCGCTTCGGGCGCTTTCGCTCCTTTGGTAACCGTCCAGGCGCGTACTTCGTCCTCACCCGCTGTCAGAAATGTGATCAGATTGAGCAGTCGATAACCAACCTGAATCACACGATCTGCCCCCAACTTAGGCAGTCCAAGCGATTCCAGGTACTCGGTAGCGTCCTCCTCCGGCAATTCAGCAAGCTCGGCCTCAAGGCGTGCAGAAACCGCAACCACTTCAGACCCCTCAGCTTTCGCTCGTTGAGCAATTGTTGCTATGCCTTTCAACTCGCCTTCCAACGTCGCAACATCTACATCTTCGCCTGCAGTGATACGTTCAAGCAGATCATTTGCCGCGCCCAGCACGTCTTCACTGACATTTAAGACATACATGCGTGGTTTCATAGTGAGCAGAAAGAGTTCATTTAGCACTGCCCGGTCCTGTGCAAGCAATTCAACCTGGCTAGCCAGTTTCAAATCATTGAGAGATTCTTGTAGGAGTCGCAGCACTTCTAGTTCTTGCTGGTATTTTTTATCACCTGATTTCGCAGCCTTGGTAGTGCGTTCGATACGCCGTTCTACCGTCGCAAGATCGGTCAGAGCCAGTTCTGCATTCAAGCTGTCCAGGTCCCGGTTGGGATCGATATCACCGTAAATATGAGGAACATTGCTGTTCTCAAATGTACGTAGCACGATAGCAAGGGCGTCGGCATTGCGGATATGCCCCAGGAACTCGGCGCTCAGACCCTCGCGTCTCTCGGTTGCGGTATGTGCCCCTTGACCTATACCCGCGACATCGACGAATTCAACCGTTGTGTATGTAACCTTCTTCGGTTTGAAAATTTCCGCAAGCGGCTCCAGACGTGAGTCCGGTACCTGTACAACTGCCATATTAGCTTGCACAGTGCTCGTTGCATAGCCACTGATCGGCGCGTCTGCCTTAGTCAGTGCATTAAATAAAGTTGTTTTCCCGCTCTGTGGGAGTCCAATAATACCTATAGTGAGTGCCATACAAAATCCCTTTGTACTCTTGACGATATCTCAACCAGACAATACAATATCAATAATGATAAAGCGTTTCCCGCCAATTGGAGGTAACTTTCTATGCCATTGTACGAGTATTACTGCTCGGACTGCAAATCCAAGTTTGAATTGCTAGTTAGCCATCAGCATGCCGATGATGTTGTATGTATGAAATGCCACAGCGAGAAAGTGCGTCGTCTGCTTTCAGTCTTCGCTCTTGCTTCGAATGGTAGCGAAGATAGCGCATATGACAACATGGAACTTTCTGCTGGTGGTAGTTGTGGCTGTGGTGGTGGCAGTTGCGGCTGTAACTAAACAAGGCAGCGTCTGATGTTTAATAAAGTCAGTTACCTGCGCGGCATGATAGAGGGTGTGCTTCTCTATACGCTGGGCCGTCTTGGTGCTCTTATAACCCCTGCGTTTTTCCCCGGTTGGGTATACGTAATAGCTCCTTTGCTTTTTCTGATTTTACAATATCTGGCTGCTCCTTTTTGGGCAACCTGGCGCATACAGTCTACCAAGCGCGAGCGCCTCAGCAAGCGTTTCTGGTTGCTTGGTCCACGTATGGCGGCTATTTGCTTCTGCATCGACCTGTTCATTTCGCTAACGATAGGACTGGCGCTCTTCACGTTTGGCGGTGTGCAGCAAGGTCCTGCCATGTGGCGTTTCTTCACGAGTGGCCCAAATCACCTCAGCCTTCTTAATTTTGGCATATACGAGTTGAGAAGCGTTGTTCTGCTTTTATCCTTCTTTACACTTACAGTAATATGTACTCGCCTTGCACAGGGCGGATTCTTAAGATTCACTATGCCTGCGGGAGGGAATAGGGTAACGCTGTAGTCGCTACAACTCTCGGTCAAACCTCGCGGGATCAAATAACTCCAGATCAGAATTCATTTTTCCCTGCACAAGCCCACTTATCAGTTGTGCTGCGTGTATCGCAAATGCGTTCCCATGACCTGTATATCCTCCTGCATTGTAACAGTTTGGTACACCTGGTAGACGTCCGATCAGAGGCAAACTATCGGTTGTAAACCCCATGATGCCCGCCCAGCGATTGGCGATACCTACATGTGGCATATTGAGCGTTTCATGGACGAATGCATCGAGGTGTTGTTGAACACCCTCGTTTGGAGTCTCGTCATATTTACTCGTCAATCTGTGCCTTCTGTAACTTACCACTATAGTCTGTATACACGACTTTCCATTCGGTGAATACATCCAGACCTGCTAATCCCGCCTCACGATGTCCATTGCCGGTGCCGCGAGTGCCCCCAAAGGGGAACTGAATCTCCGCACCCGTCGTACCTGAGTTGACGTAGAGGATGCCCGTCGTTATATCTCGCATAGCCCGTTGTACGCGGTTGATATCCTGCGTATAAATCGCACTGGAAAGCCCAAACTTCGTGTTGTTATTCACCGTGATAGCTTCCTCAAACGATGGTACATCTATCATTGAGAGTACAGGTCCAAATATTTCTTCTTGCGCGATACGCATATTTGGGCGTACTTTGGTGAAAAGCGTTGGGCGATAGAAGTTCCCCTGTGCCAGCTCACCTTCGTTCTCAACATACCCTCCTGTGACAAGTTTAGCGCCCTCCTGTTTGCCAATTTCGGTATAACTATGGATCTTCGTCAATTGGGAAGCGTTGATGACCGGGCCAACATCTACACTTTCGTCTAACCCGTTGCCCAGCCGAAGTTGTTCAATGCGTGGTACCAGCATATCTACAAGCTGTTTGCGAACGGCGCTGTGTACAATTACGCGGCTACAGGCTGTACAGCGCTGCCCTGTGGTGCCATAAGCGCTCCACAGTATTCCTTCGACTGCGAGATTGAGGTCAGCGTCATCCATCACAATTACTGCGTTCTTGCCCCCCATCTCCAACGAAACTCGTTTAAGGGACTTTGCTGCCTCCATCGCCACATGACGACCCGATTCGGTTGAACCAGTAAAGGAGATTACTGCAACATCGGGGTTGTGAAGCAGCGCCTCGCCAACTGTGCCACCTGGACCAAAAACGATATTGACGACACCCTCTGGCAGACCTGCTTCATACAAAATTTCGACCAGTCGTAGGGCACTTAAAGGTGTATCGCTGGCGGGTTTGAAAACTACGGTGTTACCAGCGATCAGCGCAGGAAACATCTTCCAGGTAGGGATGGCCATTGGGAAATTCCAGGGTGTGATGCAGGCGACAACTCCAACGGGATCGCGCATTGCGACACCTGATTTGTTGGGCAGTTCAACCGGGACACTATAACCGAAGAGTCTGCGTCCTTCGCCTCCCATATAGTAGGCCATGTCGATGCCTTCCTGTACATCGCCGCGTGTCTCCTTGAGCACTTTACCCATCTCCTGTGTCATTGTGCGGGCTAACTCCTCTTTATGCTGTTTGAGTAGTTCTCCTGCGCGAAAGAGGATTTCACCACGTTTAGGGGCAGGCACCAATCGCCACTTCTCGAAAGCTGCTCGTGCGGCGGCAACGGCGGCATTGGCATCAGCCTCTCCAGAAAGCGGAAAATATCCCAGAATTTCACCTGTTGCAGGATTGCAATTTGCGAAGTTCTGGCCGCTTCCTGCTCCTTGCCATTTGCCTCCGATACGGTTCTGAAATACGTTAGCTGTAGTGGCCATGTACAATCTCCTGAATGAACTTGCTTCTCAGTTTGATTCTGTGGCTTACATTGTATATCATACAAAGGATTTCTTGGAGTTCAGCTTTCATGTAGGTCATGGCTTGTCCTTTCTTCAACATTGGAAGAGTCTCGCAGAACAGCATATCTGTTTGCAAAGCGAGAAGCAAGGGACACAAGACAGAAAAAAGGGAGTAGTCCAAAGAGAATACCCCCTTTTTGCACATCACAGAAAAGTGACTCTAGTATCACCTAGTACGAGTTTGCGGTGCGAAATGGGCCTGGGAAGCG
>JBKPBA010000396.1:0-5591 GCA_046726675.1 Chloroflexota bacterium | reverse complement strand
TCCGTCAGGCTATTTCGACTTGTATAGTAAAGTTGCCAACGCAAACGAGTTCCATCTTCTAAACTTTCAACGACCCAATGCTGCATGCGGGTCAGTTTACGCACAAGCAAGCGGTCTATCTCTTTGTCTATTCCCTGCGAGGCAAGAACGGCTGATGCCCCGGCTGCACCTATCGTCTTCATGGCTTGGCGTCTGTTCACACCCTCGTCCTCTATATGTACTAACCCTAACTGCTCGGGTGTCCTTTGAAGACATGTGCATAACCGTTCTATATTATCTACTCGAATGGGTTCACCACGCTCTGCACGTCCAACAGTGGAGGGAGAGATCTCCGCAAAATCTGCGAGTTGTTGCTGGCTCCACCCCTTTTGACGCCTTGCAGCCAGGAGTAACGTGTTTTTCATCCTTGCGCCTTATGCCTTTTACTTTTCTAGTGTGGTGTTTACGAGACGTGCAGGGAAGGAACGTGATGAAGCGCTAGCCAAGCGCTTCACGAACGCTATCCTGGTGTTTCACCTGATTGCCCCTTTTGATGGGTCCCTTTGGTCCAGACTTACGCGGGGTTGCTAAGAAACGCTCTAAAGAGTCTGTATAAATGAACCAGTCGCGTGATAACTGAAAGCCTTCTACGACTTCTTCTCTCAGCAATCGAGCAAGATATACCTTGCTCAGTCCTGATTGTTCAGCAGCCTGCGAGGTCGTAACACACTCCCTATCTGTCTCGATATTTTTGAGTACCGCCTTCAACATAGTCAAACCTCGTCATTTTCAAGATCGCATAGCGTTATTATAACACGGCTCTATCCTCATACGTCTCTTCCTCCCTCTTGACAAATCAAGACTAATTAGTATAATTAAAACTAATTAGAGTCTTTATAACGTTACTTAGTTCTGAATAGTATAAAACTGTCAGAAGTCAACGATAAGTGACGGATGAGTGACAGATTGTCGGACCCATCCTGATCTACACTTCTCTGAGAAGTTGCTGACTAACACATTTACAACAAAATAAGCGTACACCTTCTCCGGCAATGACACACTCTTCTGAGCAGCGTTCACGGGTCGGGGCTTGCGATGCTAGGGTTGTACCGGTCGCAAATGAGTCGGGGAAAGGTACGTTCCTCCCGGTTGAGCATTGTGTATCAGGTTTGTTCGACTTCCCTGTTTGTCACTGCTGAGCCGTTGAGGCCACTCAGTTCACTTTTAGAGTTTCGTCCACTTCACAGCAGTCTTTCACACATCGGCATTTGTAGCGAACATCTTGAAGGAGATTCTATGGCTCACACGAAGGTCTACGCATTAGAAGCATTTTGCGCTACTTGTCCGACTGATCAAGAAGTCACGAACCTGCTCCAGGCGTTAGGATTTGAGCTGGTCTTCCACATGGGTGCCGAAGTCTTACCCGCCTATGAGCAGCTACCACCTCTGCCTGCCCAATTCCACTTCCAGGACAGGCGTGGCACTGAAGCAATCTTTCTTGCTGGTCCTGATGTAAATCTCGACGGTATACTGCTCCCCGAGCATGCATCACGGTTCTGGCTCTATCCTGGTGCTGATGCAGCAGGCTACTGGCATGTCGCCCATGTGCTGGCCCTCACGTGGTCTCTTTCCTGGCGAGCGGAGTCTTCGGCTCACCAACATGTGGCGTAGCAAGCCAACGTTTGCTCAACGCATCAGTTAAGCGAGCAGACAACAATTAGAGGAAAGGTCGAACATGCAAGAATACACAACGACATGCGAGAGTGCGCCATCACACGCTAACCAGCGTCACTCATCTGGGGGCAGCGAGAGAGCGAAGCAAATGCAAGATCATTTGCTTACCTTTGACGCGGTACACCTATCATCCATCCCCCGTTCTCTACCGCCTATACGGTAAGTGTGCGCTGAACGAGAAACATCGAAGTGCGGTCATTGTAGATGAATTCGCGTCGTGGAGAACGGTGTTAAGACTTCCCACTACGCTACCGGCGAACAGTGTGACTGCTATGCTGGCTCTCTCGTGAACGGATGAGAAACGCTTCAGCATAGCCTACCCTCAAAAGAAGGAGTAGAGCAATGGCAAAACAAAATGTACAGGCAGCAACTCCAGCATCTACGCAGAGTGGCGCTCCCATCCTCAAATTGATTTTGGGCGTGATTCTAATCCTCATGTTTTTGCTGGCAACGATGCTCCAAATTCAAACCAGCGAGGCTTTTATCTTAAATGGCCAGGCCGTGGGCCTTTCCGCCAATTGGGCAATCCTAAAGCAGCCTTTCCAGCTAGCGCAAGGAACCCTCAGTCTTGATATGGCAAAGGCCGTCATGTGGGGCTGGGGTATTGAGTGCATCTATCTCGTCTGTGTGGTAGGCGAGGTCGCGTTGAGTGGCAGGTGGCACGGCTGGTTCAAAACGGGCGCGATCCTCCTCGTCGCCTTTGACTTTTATACCGATATGCAATACGGCAATATGGCCTCTGGCATTGGTGGGCAACTGGCCTTTGCCGCGGTCACATCCTTCATCGTGGCCTTCTTCGGCTATCTCGGCATTGAGCTGATTTTTAAGAGCATCCGCGATTTCAAATAGTGGCCACGAGAAATGAGGTCTAATATGAGCGAGACAACACTGAACAACGAAGAAGAAGAGCCGGATAACGAGACAACGACAGAATCACCAGTATCTGAGCAGCGCACTCTTAGCGGAGCTGGAGTGACACTTGCTGTGATGAGTATTGCGGATGTCGTGGGGCACATGGGTCTCACCGGCCTCGTGGTGGGTGGCCTCGCCTCCTATGTGGTCTGGCGCCATGGACCCGAAGTGTATTCACTCGTCGGACGAGAGATCGGCCTATCAGACGTGTCTGCTCGGTTCAGACGCAAAGATGCCGGAGCTTCAAATCCGATGAAGCGCACGTTGTGGCAAAAAGCGTGGAACATTCATCCTCAGCTACCGACCGAGGCGGAGAGTAGCCCCGGAGAAGTAACGCAGGATGAGGAAATCATCGAGGAACACACACTTCCCATCAACATTTTCGCTGAGGACACCGCAGAGGATGATGGCCACGCTATGCAGCGCATCACGGTCGAAGAAGCAATCAAGCACACCAGCTATAACTCCTACCAGGTGTACGTCGGGCGCTCCCTCACTGATGAGAACGGGCGAGCCATGAAGATGAGTTTCCGTGGCAAACACCTGAAGTTCATTGGGGCCAGCCAGCGCGGCAAATCCTCAGAGCTTGCTGCTCTCATGTCCATCATCACAGCCACCCACGATCCCGCACATGTCCAGGTCGCCATCCTCGATCTGGAGGATAAGACGGGTCGACTGTTTGCCGACCTGCCACACATCAAACGCATCCGCGTCAACGGCAACGAGGTACGCCTGCATGCTACCACTGTCGATCAGGTGCTGGAATACCTGATTTACATTACCAGGTTTATGGAGTTTCGCTATCAGATGGCACCCACCGTTTTAGCGCAGCAGCCCATGTTCATCGTCTATATCGAGGAGTTTCTCCGGCTCCGACGCATGCTCAAGGCTCGTATTGCCACCTCCACGCCTGGACCAAAACGAGAGAAGGCACAACGCGACTATGCCGCATTGATTGACTGTATCGATGCCCTCGCCGCACGCGGTCTCAAGGCACATATGCAGCTCTGGCTCTGTGCACAGGTGGACTATGTCGACGAGGACTTGCGCGAAGCCCTCGCCAACGTCATGGAGGGGATGTCCTTCTGCGTCCGTCCATCTGCGGCAGCAGCGGCAGGCTTCACGCGGTCCGATCTCATCGTAAAGAACCGGCACACCAATCGCGTTGGCCAATGCGTGGTGGAAACCACGGATCTCACGGACCTCGTCCAGGCGATTGAGTTCGACCTTGCGGCACGCCTGCTCGAACTCGAGGCTGCACATCCACAGGCGCCTCTCTACCAGAGCTCGGTGTTTGAAGTAGGCACAGAACCCTTACAAGAAGAGACACCATCGGGTAACGAGGCAGGCCTGCCACTTATGCCTCCGCTCCCACTCCGCTCTCAAAAGGTGAGCGTTGAGGATGCCTATACAGCCTGGCAGAACGGTGCAAAGAGCATCCGTAAAATCGAGCGGACATTGGGCATTCCTTATAACCAGGCCCGCGACTTGGTGATCGAGATGGAACGCCGGGGGTTGATTACCCCACAAACTCAAGCGGCAGCAGATGAGTGATTGAGTGATTATCAGGCGGACACCCCCCCTTTTTGTGCATAAGAGGACTGATAATCAGGTGATTACTGATTACTGATAATCACTCAATAACCGACAAGGAAAGCGAGAGACACCGTATGGCAACCATTGTCAAACAACCACAAGCACGACGCGATATCTGGCAAGCGCTCAAAGAACTGGATTTCCTGAGCGCGTTCTTTTCGTGGTTCTTTATGCTCCTTACACGCCTCTCTGAGCCACTGATGTTGCTTGCCACACTCTATGTCATCGCTGAAGCTGGTGTGCCTGCTATCGCGCTTCCAGCGCTGCACAACCTTGCTCTTGGGATTATGATCACTGCGCCTGAAATCATCCTGCCCGGGAGTTTCGTTGTCGCTTCACGGACACAAGAGCATGCGCGCATCCTGTTTGCCGTGTGCTGGCTCTTCGTGCTTCTGACGTTGATAACGCTGGTGTCGCTCTTCGTCTGGCATCTTTCGGGGACATCGCTGGCCTGGTTGATGTGCGCCAGGTGTGCCGCGGCAGTCGGGTATTCCATCCTCATGCGAGTAATGTCTCATGGCCGGGACCAGGTACAGATGGTTTCTGTCCCCAGCCTCACCGAACGGTTGAATGAGATCGAAGCTAACCTTCAATCTATGACGGTTGAGCGGATCGCCGAAACCGAACAGCGCATTACAGCGATCCTTCAAGAACTCACCGAACGCATGGAGCGAACATCGAACGAACAGAAGGCATCTCCTGATCTGGCATACATCACCGAAACCTTGCAAGGCCTTCCTGCCTTGTTCGACAAAATGACGCAAGCTACGCACATACAGTTGCGCCAGGTAATGCAAGAGGTAAAGACAGCAGCAGAAACGAACACTGGCCGACCAAAATTTGCCCTTGTGGAATCCTCGGTGCCGAAATCCGGAGCGAACAACGATACGAAGGAGTTTGATAAGGGCGCATTCGTTCGTTCCTGCCTGACTGAATATCCAACCATCAGGAATAGCGAAATTCAGCGAAAGGCAGGCGAACTTGGGCACACTATTTCACCGGGCTACATTAGCGATATCCGTAAAGCGTTCCTGGAAGAGCAATCAGCATAAGAAAGAAGAGGAAATCATCGGTGACGATACTGCAAAAATTCAGGAATAGGTTCGGTAAAATATCGGGTATAGTTTCAGGTTAAAGCAAGGGAAACGCCCTTCCTCATTCATAGATGTTTCATCAGCAGAACGTATAGATAACATAAACCTAGCGTAGGCATTTCATAGAGAAAACGTGAAGAGTACTTGACGGAACCATAACAGCTTCTCCCCTAACTGAGACATTCGCACACCATGAGAGGCAGCTTCAGAGAGTTACCAATATACATAAAGAGAAAGATTCTCCGAGTTGCACATGCATGCCAGGGCGTGTTCGGC
>JBKPBA010000395.1:0-5696 GCA_046726675.1 Chloroflexota bacterium | reverse complement strand
TTGCCAGTCATGAGGGACAGGAAGTATCTGTAGCGCGACAGGAATTGAACATCGCACTGATTTATGCGGCCCAGGGGCATTATAGTCAGGCGCTGATGCTCTTCAATCGCAGTCGCTCTCTCTTTCAGCGTCACAACATGCGATTCCAGGCGTCTGAAGTGGCCCAACAAACATGCCTGTGTCTGCTGCGTTTGAATCGAGTAGAGGAAGCGTATGAGTTGGCAGAAGAGACGATTCGCTACTTCCGTCAATCTCCTGGACACCGGCATAACCTGGCCTATTCACTCATGTACCAGGCTGAGGCTGCCATGCTTGAGGGAGATTATCGCAATGCGGATGAGAAATTGCAGGAAGCCAGCACGATTTTGGAAGAGATCGGCTTTTCGGGTCTTGCTTCAGTCGTGCGGTTACAGCAAGCTGAGTTATACTTCGCCGATGGGAAGTTAGAGGCCAGTTTACGCGAAGCTCGTCATGTCGCTGATGCCTTTGCAGAACAGGAAGCGCTTCCGCAATTAGCACGAGCGGCATTATTACAAGCGCGTATTGCTGCAAATCTCGGAGATACCACGAGCGCAGAGTATCTGTGTCACCAGGCGCTTGATATTGCGCAGGGTCAGGACTTACTTGATCTCGAGTATCGTTGTGATTATCTGCTCGGGCAAATTGCTGAGCATCATGGCGACCTGGAAGAAGCAGCAAGCTACTATGATCGTGCGATGAAGGGCATAGATATTGTCCAGAGCCATCTCGTCATGGATGAACGGAGTAGTTTTCTGGAAGATAAAGGTGGTGTCTACAAGCGGGCGGTGATTCTCGCATTAAAACGAGGCAGTTATGAACGGGCACTCGTGTATGTTGAAAAGGCCAAGTCGCGCGTATTGGGTGACTACCTGCGCAATAATATTGATATTCGCTTGAGAGCTGGTGATCAGGCAGGAGAGGCAATTCTTGAAGATCTGGCGCGATTACGTGAAGAGCAGGCGTGGTTCAGCAATATTGTGTACGAGGCAGAGCACGAATCTGGCCTGAGCGATACAGCGATCATGCGTATTCAATCTATGTCGCCTGGTCAAGCACGACAGGAAATGCAGAAACGTGAGCGTAGCATCGAACAGATGTTGGAGCAATTGCAGTTGCGCCTGGCTGGAGATCTGGTATCCCGTTCTCGTCCCCAATGGACAGATAGCATTATCACTAAGCTGTGGCCCAAAATTGAGCACACAGTCTTGATGCTGGAGTATTATCTAACTGAGCAAGACCTGTATATATTCGAAATTACCCGCGATGGTATAGATGTATATGTTGTGAAAGACGCTGTTCCCAGGCTGGACCGTCTACTTTCGCTCTGGCGTGTGAACCTGGATCTTGCTGCACAGGCGAGTGGGGCAAGAGATCGCGTTCTAGCTTTTGCTGGTTTGCAGGAAAATTGTCTTGGCCTGCTGCAACGTCTCTATGATTTGCTATTGAGGCCTGTTTCAAGCGCGTTGGAGAGTTGTGAACATTTGACGATCGTGCCCTATGGGATGTTGCACTACCTGCCGTTCCATTGTCTTTTTGATGGGGTGCAGTTTGTTGTTGAGCGCCTGGACGTTTCCTATCTACCTTCTGCCGCTCTTATGGAAATTTGTCACCAACGTGGACAGTGTGCCGGGGCAAACAGAATACCTCTGAAAAAATCGCTTGTAATGGGCCTATCCGATGGTGGCCGCTTGGCTTTTGCTGTACAGGAAGCCGAAGCAGTTGCACAAAAACTGGGCGCTCCAAGTATCCTTGATCAGGATGCAACTACCACATTGTTGCAAGAGGCGGGAGCTAATAGCCCCATCGTGCATATCGCCGCACACGGTCTTTTTCGGCTTGATGCTCCCAATTTCTCTCATATCAAGCTTGCTGATCGCCAATTGAGCGCTATTGAGGTCTTTAATCTTGACCTCTCCTCTTGTACGTTGGTAACGTTAAGCGCCTGTGAAACTGGGCGAGGTATTGTTGGTGGAGTAGATGAGGTCATAGGCATGGGGCGTGGTTTCTTCTATGCGGGTGCGGCTTCGCTGATGCCAACATTGTGGAAAGTTGATGACGCCAGTAGCGCGGAACTGATGGAGATGTACTACCAGGCCCTCTTAAGTGAATATGGTAAAGCTGCTGCTCTGGCTGGTGCCCAGCGCGCATTTCTAGCCCGTGCGCGTACCTCTATCGTTTCCTATCGAGCGCATCCATATTTTTGGGGAGGATTCCATTTGATCGGAGATCCGGGTCCAATATAGAATCAGGTAAGGAATTCCAATGAAGCATCTGGCACCAGATTTTGTGTACACTCCCCAAGGTTTGCAAAAAAATATCATCCTCTCCATCTCAGATGATGGGCGTATCGCCTCAATATCCCAACAAAATGTAGGGGCGCAATTCATTGCGCCCTCGGAAATATTGTTCCTCCCCGGTGTAGCCCTCCTTCCAGGCTTCGTTAACACACACAGTCATGTCTTTCAGCGTGCTCTGCGGGGACATACCCATCGCCCATTCTCTAAGCATGATACTTTCTGGACTTGGAGACATGCCATGTATGCCGAGGCTCAGAGGCTGAATCCCGATCTGTTGTATAAAGAAGCGCTGACGACCTATCGCGAGATGCTAGCTGCCGGTTATACCAGCGTGGGAGAGTTTCACTACGTACATCATCAACAGGATGGGCAACCTTATGCTAATCCCAACGCGATGTCCGAAGCAGTAATACAGGCTGGAAAGGATGCGGGAATACGTGTTGTCATGCTTATGACGGCCTATGCCCAGAGCGGTTTTAATCAACCGCCAGAGGAAGAGCAACGACGATTCTGTGATGCCTCCATCGATGCTTATCTCGACCGGGTCGAGGCTCTGCGTGTCAAAGGTGGTCCCATTGGAGTTGCTCCTCATTCTGTGCGTGCTGTACCAGAGGAGTGGTTTCGTGCTATCGCTGCTTATAGCCATACACATCAGCTACCATTGCATGTACATGCTGACGAGCAAAGAGCGGAAATTGAGCAATGTTTGACAACACATGGTTGTACGCCTATTGAGTTACTCGAACGCTTTGGCGCTTTGGGAGTACTGACCACCATTGTTCATGCCACCCATGCCAACGCTACCGAAATTGCATTACTCACACAACGTGGCTGTACTGTTTGTGTCTGTCCCACTACTGAGGGAGATCTTGGCGATGGCATTGCTCCTTATGCTGAATTTCTGGCCGCGCAAATTCCCCTGGCGATTGGTTCAGACAGCAATACGCGACTTGATCCTATAGAGGAACTACGCTGGGCGGAATATTCTGCTCGTATGCGCTATCAACGGCGGCGTGTACTGGTCGCTGGCGAATTAGCATCCCCTGGCTCTTTATTATTAGAATATGGCACACGTCGTGGCGCTGTCGCACTTGGTTTAGAGACAGGCGTCATTGCCCCTGAAATGCTAGCCGATTTTATCGCAGTGGATTTGCATCATCCATCGCTGGCAGGTTGGAATGCAGAGGATTTTCTAGACGTGCTCTTTTTTGGAGTATCAGCAGATGTTATTGTGGGAACGTGGGTGCAAGGAGAAAAAGTGAGCTTATAACCCTGCTACTTGTCATCCTGAGCGGAGCGAAGGATCTCTCTCGATGGTGCAAGGAAAAAAAGTGTGCCCCTAATACTGCTACTCTATCTTCCCTTTCTTGGTCTCTCCTCTGGCTTTGGTTCAAGTGCAGGCATCTCTTCGATTAAACGCAGTGCCTCAGCAATAGCACGATCCAGTTGTGGATCAACTTTGTTCACGAAATCCTGCGGAGCAATATCTACTTCGATGTCAGGATCGGTGCCGTAGTTCTCGACGTTCCAGCCGACATCCTTGAACCAGAAAGCGTATTCTGGTTGTGTCGTTCTTGTACCATCGACAAGAGCGTGTTGTGGACTGATACCGATCACGCCGCCCCAGGTGCGTTTGCCAATCAATGGCCCTAGCCCCATTAACTTGAAACTGTGGCTAAAAATGTCACCATCGGATCCAGAGTTTTCATCGGTCAATGCTACCATAGGACCTCGAGGAGACTCCGCAGGATATGGATCAGGTTGGCCCCAACGCGAAAAGTCATAGCCGATGCGTCGTCTCGCCAATTTCTCAAGTAGAAGTCCAGATACATGTCCTCCCCTATTATGACGTACATCAATCAGTAGACCCTGATAGTCATATTCTGTCAGGTAACTGCGATGAAATTCCGCAAACCCATCTCCCATCATATCTGGGATATGGATGTATCCCACACTGCCTTGAGATTTCTCATGGACAATTTGGCGGTTGTTCTCAACCCATTCGCGGTAACGAGCAGGTTGTTCATCCGAGAGGGCTTTAACAGTGATTACTCGCGTCTCTTTTGAGGTTGTATCCTCGATAGTGAGTTGTACTTCATTGTTCGCCTGGTTTACAAGCAATTCTTGTGGACTGCGATCAGGCCCTACTCGTTGCCCATTGATGGCCAGTACAGCGTCACCTGCACGAACATTCAGCCCCGGACTGGTGAGTGGCGAGGTAGCTTTGCTATCCGAGGGATCACCCTGCACGATACGAGCTATATGATAGCGATCGTGTTCGGCGTCGTAACTCCAGTCCACCGCCAGAAAGCCCTGGCTATAGTGTGGTCGCTGGCGATATTCACCACCACCCTCATAGGCGTGAGAAGTGCCGAGTTCACCTTGTATTTCCCAGAAGAGATCGGAGAGTTCTGAACGCGAACCCACACGTTCGACTAGTGGTGCATACTGTGCATAGATGGCTTCCCAGTCAATACCTGACATGTCTTCTGTCCAAAAATGCTCGCGTTGCAGGCGCCAGGCCTCAGCAAACATTTGCTTCCATTCTGCAGCGGGTTGTACCGATACTTTTACGCGGCTCAAGTCAAGCCAACCCGTTTCGCGGTTTGTCCGATCTCCGTTCTCTCCTTTAGGCGCCTTGTCTCCCGCTTTCAGCACACGCAGGCGCTGGCGGGATTGGTAGATCAGCGTCTTACAATCACGTGATAGGTCGAAGTCACTTACTCCATCGATGAGGTACTCAGTTTTATGAGCTTCGAAGTCATAACTATCGATATGCCCCCCTGGCTCGTGCTTTTCTCCTGGTTGACTAATCGTACCTTCTATCGGAAAAGACAGGAACAGCGCTTTGCCTTTGATCCCACGTATAGATCTATATTTTCCTTCGGGTACAGGGAATGGTAAGGCACGATTCGTAATACCTTCAAGGTCGATGACGATTGGTGTTGGTTTCTTTGCGGCTTCCTTTTTGTTCTCTTCATCTGTGTGAGCCGAATCGTCGTGATCCTTTTCTTCTTGTTTCTCAGCGCTGGTTTCTTCTTTCTCCTTCTCTTTTTCTTCAGGCGCCTTGGGTTCTGCAATGAAAGGAGAACGTAAGTCACGTTGCAGCGTAATGGCGTAAGGTTTCACTCCACGTGGGAAGCTCAAATCAAAATGTAAATGATCGTATACTGGATTAAAGGTGCGGTATCCCAGGAAGTACAGGTATTTTCCTTCGGGATCAAAAGCGGGTGCAACGTCACGTAGTGCAGGTTCTGTGGCGAAATAGGTCTCACCGCTTTCCAAATTACATAATTTGATCGCAGTTTTTTGCAAGGTCGAACGAAAACCATATGCCAACCAGCGGCCATCTGGCGACCACGCTATACCGCGCATTTG
>JBKPBA010000394.1:0-13435 GCA_046726675.1 Chloroflexota bacterium | reverse complement strand
TGGTCCAAGCGGGTATTGGGACGTGGTGCTGTGGTGCTGATTATTAGCGATGGCTGGGACCGAGGCGATCCAGGTGTGCTGGAAGTAGAGATGGATCGTTTGCAGCATAGTTGTCACCGGCTAATCTGGCTGAATCCGTTGTTGGGGTCGCCCGATTACCGTCCTTTGACGATAGGCATGAAAACCGCATTACCATATATTGACAATTTTTTGCCTGCCCATAATCTCGATAGCCTGATTAGCCTGGGAAATATTTTAGGGACAATCGACGACAGCCGGCCTATGAGGAGCGCTGCGGCACGACGCAAGGCCGTTGCTGAATGGAGTAAGCCGGAGATTTAGTAGAAGGAGAAATTCTATGCGTGACATTTTGCCTGATGTAGAGCGATGGCGTGAGCGTGGTGAGCGTGTAGCTATAGCCACGGTAGTAACGATGTATGGTTCGGCGCCGCGAAGACCGGGCGCGAAGCTAGCAGTGAGCGAGAGCGGAGAATTGTCTGGTTCGGTCAGTGGGGGTTGTGTTGAACCGGCGGTTGTGCATTCCGCAATGGAAGTGATCGAGTCTGGGGCGGCGCAGATGCTGGAATTTGGCATCAGCGAGGAGGAAAATTTCGAGAAAATTGGGCTGTCTTGCGGCGGCACCATTCACGTGTTTGTTGAACGGTTGGATTGGTGAGAATGCTATGAGCGGACTCTATGAAGAATTGAAGGACCTGCTGAACGAAGAAAAAGGTGTGGCGTTAGCGACAGTGGTACGTGGAGAGAAGCATGTCGGCGCAAAGGTGCTGGTGTTTCCCAATAAGAGTACGCATGGCACCTTGGGCAATGCAGCACTTGATGCTCTGGTGGTTGAAGATGCTGAGAAAGCCATCTGGTCTGGAGATGCAGGGACACGTACCTATGCTGTCGAAGAGCCGAGCGGGGCACTCGCATTTGATGTTTTCATCGAAGGTTTTCCGCCTCCACCTACCCTGGTGATCGTAGGCGCTGGACATATCGCAATTCCTTTAACCACCTTTGCTAAGACCCTGAATTACCGTGTTGTAGTTGTTGATGCACGAGCTGCTTTCGCCACGCGAGAGCGTTTTCCTCTAGCTGACGAGCTGATCGTTGAGTGGCCGGACGAAGTGCTAGAGAAAATGGATTTGTACCCGTCTACATCAGTAGCAGTGTTAACGCATGATCCAAAATTCGATGAGCCGACTTTAAAAGTGGCGCTGTCTCGTAATGTAGGTTATATTGGGGCAGTCGGTAGCCGCAAGACAAAAGAAGAGCGTGATGAGCGGTTGAGAAAACAGGGAATAACGGAAGAGCAAATAGGGCGTATCCACGGGCCAATTGGGCTGAATATAGGCGCAACATCACCAGAAGAAATGGCAGTAGCGATAATGGCTGAGATCGTGGCAACGCGGCATGGAAAAGATGCTTCCGCTGTGCTCGATTGGAGCAAGAAGTGAGCGATCCCCTACGCGAAATGGGAGATTTGAACCAGATTGCAACTTGCAGAGATTTGTTTCGTTATATAGATAGAAGTGGGTGTGGGTTGAAAGGGTATAATGACATGTATATCAAATTATTCTGTTTAAGAATATCTATAATGCTGAATTGAATGCTCTTAGAGAGGAATTATAATGCGTTCGTGTGAATTTTGTGGATCGGAAGTTCCTGAGAATGCCGGTTTCTGTGGGATTTGTGGGCGGGCAGCCAGAAGTTCGCCACAAACAATGAGGGGAAATGGTAATTCTGCTACACCAGGCCAGAATATTCCTGGTTCAGGAAGCAATGTTCGTGCACCAGGTTCTCAAGGACACTCAACCCGCAAACCGTATAAGTTTTCACCTCAACCCTATCAAGCTCAACAGCGGGTAGATGTACCTCCCGTCGCATATTCACCGCGCACTTCAGTAGCTTCTCCAGTTCAGCAAGTACCATATGGTGCTCCTCCTGCAACGGTGAACCCCGGCGCTCAAAGATACCCTAGCGCACAACCTCAACCGCCGCTGTACGTGGGTGATTCTATGCCGCCAAATAGAGGAAAGGCGCAGTTATCACAGCCTAAGCGTAGGGGAAAGGGTTGTTTGATCAGCGCCGCAGTGGTACTTTTACTGTTGGTCATTTTGGGCGCAATTGCCATCCCAACAGCGCAAAAAGTGCTTGCTTTCGGATCAGCTATCTCTACGCAATCACCGCTTAGCTCTCAAACAGGCTATATGGGGACAAGTGATCGTGTGAACATATTGATAATGGGCTATGGTGGTGGTGAACATCAGGGAGCGTACCTGACGGATTCGATGGTTGTGATGAGTTTGCTGCCCCAAAGCCATCACACGACGCTGATCTCTGTTCCGCGTGACCTTTGGATACAATATCCTCCAAATTCTGGAAATTATGACAAGATTAATGCGGTTTACCCCATCGCTTCAAAAAATAACGCCGATCCGGTAGTGGGTGGTGATGCGGCTGCGCAGAAGGTATCGCTGGTAACAGGTCTGGATGTCAAATACTGGATGACCATCAATTTCGCGGGATTTCGCGATTTCATTAATGCCATTGGCGGTGTTGATGTGTACGTTCCTGCTTCCTTCAAAGCAAATTATCCGGCGAATGATGATCCCTCTATTAACGCAAGCTGGAAAACGGTGCATTTTGTTAAGGGATTGCAGCATATGGATGGCGAGACGGCGATAGAATATACTCGCGCCCGCTATGTGATTGATAATCCAGCGGAGGGTACTGATTTTGCTCGTTCGGCACGCCAGCAACTTATAATGAAAGCTGCCTTAACTAAATTGAAGGATTGGCATACGTGGCCCAGTTTCTTTAGCGCGCTGGATGCGCTGAAACATGCCATTTACACAAATTTGTCGCTGGCCGACCTGGCCCAGTTTGCCTTGAAAATGGATCTGAACAATGCGCATCGCGTGGGCTTGAGCTTTTCAAATGTGTTGACGGATGCAAGGTCGTCTGATGGTCAGGATATTCTGTCGCCGAAGAATGGTGACTGGAACGCAATCAAGACGTATATAGACCAACAGTTGTATAATTGAGGGCAGGGGAAGAATTACCCTCTCCTCCCCACCCCGGGAGAAAGGGAAAGGTGGGAATCTGCTGTTGCATCCCCCGGATGCGCAGGCCCCACGCCCCGGCAAAGGGCTGCGCCCTCTGCACTCCTGCTTCTTTTCAGGAAAACTCTGAAATGAGGGACCAGGTACATGGTAGAAGATGCTCGGAAAAACCCTCGGCTAATAGGTGGAGTCTATCAAGTGGGGCAGGTGATTACAACCGGCCCCACTCTCACTACCTACACCGCGTACAATCGTAATACGAATGACGTGGTTGGACTGATTGTCTTCGAATTACCTCCGACTTTTGAAGCTGAAGACGCGCTCAGGCTTCTTGAACCACTTGAGCGTCGACGCCTGGTAGAATCTCCGCACGTGATTCATGTTTTTGACTGGGGTATTGATGGTTCACGCGTTTATATCGCTACTGATCCTCCGCGGGGTATCTCCCTGCGAGATGTCCTGGATAGTGAAGCTATCGATTTGAAACGGGCTGTTGAGATGGCGAAGCAGATGGTGCGAGGGCTCATGGCGTTGCAAGCACAAAACATAGAGAATATAGATATGCGTCCCCAACTGATTACAGTAGATATGGTGGTGGATACAGATCGCGTGCAACTCGATGACGCGGGATTACGCCCGTTGCTCAAACAACTGGGCTACAAATATAACCAGCAGAATGATGTTATCGGTTTCTTTGATCCACGTTATGTGTCTCCCGAGTTTATTCAAGGTGGGCAGATTGGCCCCTGGAGTGATGTTTATCAAGTAGGGCTACTACTATTTGAATTGATTACAGGACGAGTACCCTTTGTTGGGCGATCTTCTGCTGAGACGAGTACGTTGCAATGTACCAGTCCTGTACCCCGAATGGTACAGTTTAGACAGGATACACCTCAAGTACTGCAAGACCTGGTGGATCGGATGCTGGCGAAGGAGCCGACTCAACGCTTTCTTAATGCTGATGCATTATTAAAGGCTTTAGAGACATTGCCAATATTGCCGGTATTTACGGATTCTTCGCTTACTCCACCGGCAGGCGCATCTCCGACTGTGAAAAGCAGTGTAAGAACGGGTGAAATGGCCTCGGTTCCTGTTGAGGATGATATTGCAATGGGGGATACACTGATCGAGAGCGGCATTACCTTTAAACATACTCCCCTTGCTGCAGAGGAAGAGGATGTGTATGCCTATTTGGATTTCGAAAAAGAGGGTGAGGAGGCACTGCGGTTTGCGATTAAAGACAAATATGTGGTGGTAGGGCGACTTGACCCCAAACGAGGGTTAAAACCCGAGGTTGATCTTACCTCCATTGATCCGGGTATGACAGTTTCGCGACAACATGCACGTATACGCTTTGAGAAGACCTTCTTCTCTATTGAGGATCTGAAGAGCCGTAATAAAACGCGCCTGGGCGCGTTGACGCTTACACCTTTGAAGGCAGAGTTGCTGCAGGATGGTGATGTGTTGCATTTCGGCTCAGTGCGCATGGTGTTTAAGGTGCCTGAGCACAGGAAAAAGGAAGATGTATCCTAAATCCATGATAGCCGTAGACGTTCGAGTACACGCTTGATTGGGCCTTGTTTCCAGAAGTCTTCAATGCCCAGCAGGCGTGTAGCACGGATGTAGAAGATAAAGCCAATAGCCAACTCAATCGATAGCTTGATTATGGCAAGCAAGGTGCCGCCGAAGCCCAGGCGTTGATCGCTTGTAGTCACAAAAATATGGTCAAGTAGGAAACGGACAATAAGCAGCGAAAGACCCATGGCCAGGGCAGCCAGAAGAACGCGTCCGGCAAAAACAGTTAATTTACGAAGCTCAAAGCCTTCAATACGTTCTTGCAACAGCCAAAGCAGAGCGAATGCTTCAAGATTTGCCGCAGTTGCGGTTGCAAGCGCTAATCCACCCAAACCCCATTTTAGACCCCATCTGTACGCTTGAATGAGTAAGATACTGAGGGCAATTTTGAAGATAAATTGGACGATGCTCACTGTTACAGGCGTTTTGGTATCTCTAAGAGCGTAGAACGAACGAGTAAGTATCTCGACCATAGATAGTCCAATCAGTCCTAATGCGAAGAAGGCCAGGGGAACAGAAGTGCTTAGCGCGTTGTCCAAACTGTAAGCTCCGTGTTCGAGCAATACCTGTATGATAGGTAGACCAAGAACAATTAATCCCACGCTCGAGGGCAGTGACAAGAACAGGATAGTGCGCAAGGTATCCTGAATAATATTACGGAAGCGATCCATGCGTCCTACCGTGACATTTTCAGCCAGTGTAGGGAAAGCCGCGGTGGAAACAGCCATACCAAAGATGCCAAGTGGTAATGATATCAGTAAGAATGCCTGGTAATACTGAGTAATGGAACCGCCAGCGTCTAGCCCTACTGCTGCGGCCATTAAAAGGATAAGAGCACGGTCAACAAAGATAGAAAAGTAGAGCATAGCAGAATTGAAGGCGCGCGGTACCATCTGACGGGCAATCTGGATAACGGCTGGGTGGCGCCAGTCGAAAGAAAATGTATAGATCATACCAGCTTTAATGACGCCAGGTACCTGGACGCCGACCATCAAGATCGCTCCTAAAACTACCCCAATAGTAGCCAGATAAGCGGCGGTAGTCAAAGAAGCGGGTGTACGGTGTATGGTGAGGAGCAGACCAGGAATAAGTCCAGCAATTAAGCCTACATTATAAAGGACAGTGCCTATAGCAGGAAGGAGGAAGTTCTGCTTGGCAAAGAGCACAGAATTGATGATTACTCCTCCACCCATAATGATAGATTGTAGAAGCATAATGCGGGAAAGTGAAATAATCAGGCTGAGTTCCTGTGGATTGCTCTGGCTCAGACCAGGATTGTAAAGCGGCACAATCCATGGAGCAAAGATGAATGCGAGTAAAGCAAGGCCTGACATGATAGCGACGATAATGTTGAGCAAAGAACTGGTAATATGCCATGCGGTTTTTTCGTCATGTTCGCCTACAATGTATTGAGTGAAAACAGGAATGAAGGCTGAACTGAGCGCTCCACCAGCGATGATGGTAAAAATCAGGTCAGGTACAAGAAATGCCTGTAAAAATGCATCAGAGGTACTAGATGCACCAAATACAAAGGCGAATAACGAGGTGCGAAAGAGGCCAAGTATGCGACTGGCAATAAATGAGCCTGTAAGTATGAGTGTGGCTCGCCCAATACGCGCCTTTTGTAGCATGCCGGTATCTTGAGCTGACTCAGCGGCTGATGGTTGTTGCTCACCTACTCTGATAGACAGACCGGATGGGCTTCGTTGTATTATTGGTGGTAATCTGGAAGGGAGTACAGGTGATGCTTCGGCCTGAGGCAATGGCACCTCAGGTGTCATTTGTGAAGGTACCAGCGGCTGTGATGTACTCTGCTGATTCCAGGGAGATACCGGTGGATTAATGGTTGGTGGAGGGACAGCATTGGGAGGTTGCTTTGTACTTTTGCGAGTGAAAAAACTGGGGCTAGCCGGCTTCATACGCCGTTGTTGACGGCGCATGCGATCCTCACGCAGTTGTTGTAGACGTGCCTGGCGCAATTGAGGTAGGGGTTGAGAAGGCTGGGGTGTGTTCACGTATTGATATTCCATACCTTGTCCATAACCAAGTGAGGTTCCCATATCCTGAACAGGTTGCTGGTAATGGGGCGGTATTTGTGGGGGCGTCCCCTGAACCTGTTGCGGGTTGATGGGAGACTGTTGCTGTGGAGGGTAGTTAGGCTGTGGTGGTACAACAGGGCTTTGCTGCTGTTGCTCTCTTGGATCTGGATGATCCTGGTCATATTGCCAACCATAGTATGGCTGTTGTTGTTGTTCTGGTAGCCCCTGCTGCGGTAGGGGTGGCTGTGGCCTTTCGTTTCCCAATGTTTCGCTCGATATGTTAAATGTTTCTGGGTATTGCTGTTGCATGCATGTCAATTTTGTGTGCAAAGCATATCATACTCAGAGCGTTCTGGCAATGTGAAGTTATCCTAACGGGTGCGTTTCTTTTTTTGACACGCACCCCCTACATAATGGTTCTTATTGTGTCTGGTAACGCTCCTCAAACAACTTCCTGAGCGCTGCCAATTCTTCTTTCATAGCGGCCAGTTCAGCTTCCAGGTTGCTGGTAGTTTCGTCCTCGTCATTTCCCTCATCTTCGTCATTGTCTTCACCTTGCTCATTTTCTCCGACTATTTTCGCTTTCCTTCTTCTCTGACGGGAAATAAAGGTCGTCGCGAGATAGCTGGATAACACTCCAATGATGCCAAGGCCGAAAAACATCAGGATGACTGCCATCGATTGGCCCCAACCTGTGACGGGATAGTAATCACCATAGCCTACTGTCGTAATCGTAACGAAAGCCCACCAGACGGCATCATGATAGGTTTTAATATTTGCGTTGGTAGCTCCCTGTTCAGCAATAAGAACGCCCCAAGCGATAGTGAAAACAAGGATGAGAGCAACTACCAGGGTAAAAAGCAGTGTGCTTTGAGCAAGCCGTCTCGTGATGATGTGTCTGAATTCACCACCTGTCATTTTCCGCAATAAACGCACAATGCGGAACAAGCGGGCAACGCGGAAAATGGCAAACGCGGGAAATGGAATACTACCCAACAGGTCAAGCCAACCTCCACCCTTGAGAAAGTATCCCCACTTGTTTGATGCCAGGTGAAGGCTCCGAAAGAAGTCGAAAAGGAAAACCGTGCACAGTGCGTCTTCTAAAATGATTAAAACTGTTTTATCCTGCGATGATAGATTTCCGAAATAAATGGGAATGAGGAGAATGAGGGAGAAAATAGCCAGTATGCCTATGATCAGATCATAGGTGGTTATTTTTCTGGCATGTTGCTCTGTCGCTCTCTGTTCTGTGGTGGGGTTTGCTGCCATTGTTGTTTGGTCCTTTCGATGAGCTGACAAGTGTTTGCAATTCCTTGATCGTAATAGCCCAGGCGTTTGAATGGGGATCGATGATGTCGAAGTGATCGACTCCTTCTCGTTCGATCCAGGTTACCAAGTACATGAAATGGCACACGTTGTGGCAACGTGTGTCTCAAAAGCGAAGACAGCCTTCATGCAGGTTGTTCTCCTGACAGAACTTACCGCCAGAACCAGGATTCCAGGCGCTGGAGTTCTTTAAACCAATTTTTCATGGATCTCTCCAACGAAGAAGCACTGGTTCAATCAGGGTCATGGCTCATTCATCTCAAGTTCATCGACGGCCGACTGCGTGGGTTCTTCACTCCCTTTCACAATTCGCTCCAATTGCTCCAAGAGAAACTCCTCGGCATGGATCTTTTGATAAGACTGCCAGTAGGCGTCCACCAGGGCCTGGATCAGACCCGTCATCGGCGCCGCGAAGATCACCCCCAGATACTAAATATCTGGGAGCCGGAAATGATCGCCAGCAGCGTCACCAGAGGCAAAGAACCGTGCCTCTGTCAGCTTCAAATAATGTTGATGGCACGAGAGACAATAAACGAAATCAGGATCAAGGCAAGCATTGCCTCGAGCATCATGAGAAATTTCGCACGATGTGAAAGGGGCATCGTATCGGTTGGACTAAAAGCCGTTGCTCCAGTAAAGGCCACATAGAGGTAATCGAAAAAGTGGGGGACCCAGTTTCCATCAAGTCCGCCCAACTGTTGGGGAAACAGGAAGTCAGCCGCTTGATGCTCGGACTGCCGGCGTACCTCTGGGCCTCCTCCATCGATTTCCCAGTACCATAAAGCGGACACGAGGACGTTGCTAGCATACAACAACAGCCCGGAGTACAGCAAGGCAAGCCCTTTGAGATCATTTTTCAAGGTACCGAGCATATGCCCAATCCCTATCACTAAGGTCAAGGTCACGATCCCGAGCAGGATCAGAGAACCTACGCGCAGCGTGACTGGCGAAACTCTCCGGTTCGTCAAGGTAGCCATCACGAAGGGGAGTAAGAACACTCCTTCAACTGCTAATAAGAGCCAGCTCGGGCCGAATGTAATTTTTGTCGGAAGCAGCGCATACAGGACACCAATAGCGACGAGACCCGAGATTGCAGCCCAATGGGGAGCGATGCTTACTTTCCCAGGTCTAGCGCCGGGTTGGTGCGCATATTCATCGGAGCCATCCGCTCCGTTCTGATTGGTCGATCTCATTTTTACTCTTTTCCTACTTTCCAGCAATCTCAAGACTGCTTCTTTCACTGCGAACGAGACAAACTGGAACCCCTGCTCCCAGTATAGTATCCAAAATGCAAACACACATGCATCAAACATACTATTTTTTTCGCGCGGTAAGAGAGCTTGGGGCTCTTTGGGACGCACCTTATCAGCCAGACGGACGCATTCAGACGCCTGACATCTGCAGTCCGGTTGCTTAGCTGCCCTGTTCCAGGGGGAATAGTACATATGCACTGTATGGTTCGACCATCGCGCATTCTTGCCCACGCTGCATACACTGAAAAATAGCGCATTCTATGGGTGCGCTTATCCTTCCAGGTGGGTATACTAGAGTCGAGATCATTCATGTTTACTATAAAGGAGGAGCATATGAGCAGTCAGGAATTAACTCACGATCAGAAAATACACCTTGGCTTCTTCGCCAACGCACTGGAGCTGAACCGGAAGAACTTCGACAATCCCGCGTTAGAGTGGCGGCGCCTGTTCTCAGAGATTCTGGGAACGTTCTTGCTCGTGATCGTAGCAGCCGGCGGGGGTACTATCAACGCGGTGAGCAACGGGCAAATCAGTCGCGCTGCAGCAGTGACCGCGCCAGGCCTGATGGTGTTGGCAGTGATCCTCTTCATGGGAGCGATCTCCGGGGCCCACCTCAATCCTGCGGTCAGCATTGCGTTCGCCGCTCGTGGGGATTTCCCCTGGCTGCGCGTTCCCGGCTATATCATCGCACAATTGGTCGGTGCTACCCTCGCCTGCCTGCTCCTGAAGGCGTTGTTCGGCAACGCGGGCATGCTCGGCGCCACGGAGCCGGGTTCAGGAAGCAGCGTCTGGCAGGCGTTGATTATGGAGTTTGTCTTGACGGCTGGCCTGGTGAGCACCATCCTGGGGACGTCCTCCAAAGCTCAGAACCTCGGGCCGATCTCGGCGTTCGGCGTAGGTGCCTACATCATCCTCGCCGGACTCTGGGCCAGCCCGATCAGTGGAGCGTCGATGAATCCGGCGCGCTCGTTTGGCCCCGACCTGGTGCTCTGGAACTTCTCCAACTACTGGATCTACATTGTGGGCCCGATCGCAGGTGCGCTGCTTGCCGTGGGCATCGCCTACATCCTGCGGGGTCGTGGGACCGGCATCGAGGCCGCGCAGGGAAGATTGCAGGAGGTTGTGGCCGAAAACACGGAACGGCCAGACGGAAGCGCCGAGACCAGGTAGAGTTTGCAAGGGCGGGGCATCTGTCATCCGCCCAGAGCAACAACGAGGATATGACATGGGTTACAAAGAAGATCGTAAAATTCTGCTCAATGCAGGCTTCACTGAAGCAGAAAAGAATCGTCTCAGTACCTTACGCAGAAATCGTACTGAAAAGGGTAGGTACCAGGAACTGCTTGAATATCGTCGTCTTCAATTTGTTCGCTGGTTGGTTACCACCGGCAGGTTGACTGAACGGGTTGTTGAGACAGACTGAAAACTGCTCAGGTTCTGTTGCCGGTACCGTGTTTGCACAAGGAGGTTTCAATGACATCACTCGAAAATGCTACCGTTGTGTCTTATTCTACAACTCGCGCTGAGCGCTATGCGGCAGGTAGAGCCCTGCGCGCCAAAGCTCCCCGTGCAAGCCATGGAGAGTGGGCCTCCGCTGCTGATCGTCCGGATCCGATCAGTCTTTTAGAGGAGGAGAACCGTACCCGTGTGCCGGAACTGGTACCCATCCGCTATGGACGCATGTCCCTCTCGCCATTCACGTTCTTACGCGGCTCAGCGGGGGTGATGGCCAACGATCTGGCGAAGACACCTGTCTCTGGCATCACGGTGCAGCTCTGTGGGGATGCGCACCTGAGCAACTTCGGTTTCTTCGCTACACCAGAACGCAACCTGGTCTTCGATGTCAACGACTTCGACGAGACCTTGCCGGGTCCTTGGGAGTGGGACCTGAAACGCCTGGCTGCCAGCATCGTGGTGGCTGGTCGGCAGAATGGCTACACAGCTCAAGAGAACCGACAGGCAGTCGTCGGGTGTGTGGAGGAATACCGGAGGATGATGCAGCACATGGCGAGCATGGGGGCGCTCGATGTCTGGTACCAGCACCTCGACATTGGGCAGATCTTGGAGTTGGCGAAACGCAAAGGGAGAGAAGAACTCGAAAAGCAGGTCGAGAAGGCGAAGCAGCGGCGTACAAATCTGGGAACCTTTCCCAAGCTGGCCGAGCCAGTCGAGGGAACGTACCGCATCAAAGATGAGCCACCTCTCATTGTACATGTCGAGGATCAAGGCGATGTCAAAAAGACACAGGAGCATTTAACCGAGCGGATCAAGGGAGCGTTCGACGCTTATGTACAGACGCTGCCAGATGATCGCAAACTGTTGCTGAGCAAGTATCATTTCGTCGACTTCGCCCGCAAAGTGGTGGGAGTAGGCAGCGTCGGAACGCGCGCCTGGGTCATGTTGTTTCTGTCAGGCGGCGAGGGAGACGACCCACTCTTCTTGCAGGTCAAGGAAGCAGAGGCCTCGGTGCTTGAGCCGTTCGTGGGCAACAGTGTGTACACCAACCATGGAGAGCGGGTGGTGCAGGGACAGCGCCTGATGCAACATGCAAGCGACATCTTCCTGGGCTGGACCCATGGCGAGGTTGTCGATCTGTATGTGCGACAGTTACGCGATATGAAGTTGTCAGAAGATATTGCGCTCTTGACGAAGAAACAATTCGATCGTTACGCCAGGCTGTGCGCTATGGCCCTTGCACGAGCGCATGCCCGCAGTGGCGACCCGGCCCAAATCAGCGGCTACCTTGGCAATAGTGATGCCTTTGCGCAGGCGCTTGCTCTCTTTGCCGAGTCCTATGCGGATCAGACTGAGCGTGATCACGCAGCCTTACTCGCTGCCATCAAGGAAGTTCGCATTCAGGCTAAGGTCGATGTGTAAGGGGGATAAACATGGAGACGCTCGTTTCCTAATCTTGTAGCAAAAATTGTAGTTTCCGCTGAAACACCTTTTCAAACAGGTCAGCCTTCTCATAGGCATGTTCCAATTCAGCGTCGAGATCGGCGGGAGAGCGTCTCCATAAAGAGATCGTCCAGGTACGATCATCGCACAGATCTTTGTTCGCAGCCAGGCGCAGTACGCGCCCATCATGGCTCCAGTCCAGAGCATCGGCGATACGCACCAGGGCGGCCAGCGCCGAAACACGTTCGCGAGCAGTGTCACTCAACGCCGCGAATTCCTCGTGTGAAACACTAGGCAGCGCGCGCCGGTGATAGCGAGCAATACAGGCGATCTCATGACGCTCTTCATCCGTCATATCCGGCAATGTAGTCCCTTTTATCAGATGATACGAGTGTTTGTGGTGGCGACGCGCCTCGATCAACATACCGGTATTGTGCAGAAACGCCGCATGTTCGAGCAGGCGCAATGCACGTTCATCAAGCTCGTGCAGGGGCCGCGTCGCTTCAAACAGCTGGACTGAGAGCCGCTCCACCTGGCGGGCATGCGGCCAGTCTTCGACCTGTAATCCCCCGCTTAAGCGAAGTTCCTCAGGAGTTGGCTGGGGTTGTTTCCACCAGTCCAAATCTTCGCCTTGAAATGATTGCATGTGAGTGCCTACCCTTCCTGTTGCTGCTTCCGGGACATGGACGTCTCCATTAGTTCCAGGATTTCATGCTTGAAATCTCGCGCCTGCAGTGCGTACCAGTGCTGGCGAAACACACTGGAATCCCTGCTCTTAGTATAGAATCCAAAATGCAAACACACATGCATAAAACATACTATTTTGTTCGCGCGGCAAGAGAGCTGCGGGCCTTTTGGGACGCAACGTATCAGCCAGACGGACGCATTCAGACGCCTGACATCCGCAGTCCGATTGCTTAGCTGCCCTGTTCCAAGGGGAATAGTGCAAATGCACTGTATGGTTCGACCATCGCGCATTCTTGCCCACGCTGTACACGCTGAAAAATAGTGCATTCTATGGATGTGCTTCTCCTTCCATCTGGGTATACTTGAATCGAGCTCATTCATGCTTCCTGCCGGTGGCGGCTGTCCATACAGGTATGAACCTGGTTTCAGCGCGTGGAGCTGGCCTCGTTTTGAATCACCATCACTCACCTACGCTGGCAGTTGACGAAATGCCCTTGTCGCAGTCTCGCTTGCCAGCTTGAAACGAAAGGAGTCAGCATGGAAAGAAGAGCTGGTTTTCATGATGATGCCTGAAGGAGGGTACCATGGCAAA
>JBKPBA010000393.1:0-5403 GCA_046726675.1 Chloroflexota bacterium | reverse complement strand
GTTGTGCAGCGTGATATGGCACTCCAATGGAGCTATTCATCAGGTTTGCCATTGTTACCCGATGAACAGCCCATCAGTACGGTGCGCGATATTCTCTACGACCTGATCCCTCTCGGACCCAGAGAAGAGAAATTGATCGGCACAGCTCCATTCCTGCGCCTGCAAAAAATCAAACAGCTTGGTTTTGTTTATCGTATCTGGCCTGGAGCGACGCATACTCGCTATGAGCATAGCCTTGGTTGCTATTATCTGGCGGTGCGCGCATTGCGCTCATTGCTACAGCGAGGAGATGATGGGGGGCTTTTTGGCGTTTCCTTAAGTAGCGTTCAAACGCTCGTCGTTGCCGCTCTGCTTCACGACATCGGTCATTACCCTTTTTCACACACAATCGAGGAGCTGGGCTATCCAATCAATGCGCACGAAAAAGTGGGACGTTCGATCATTGAGAAGAGTGAAATAGCCACAATACTTGAGAGGGATTATCACCTCTCACCTGAACGGGTAGCTGATTTTATTGATCCTCCCAAGACAAAAGTCTTACCTATCGATGATGAGTTGCTCAATAGTTTATTAAGTGGTGCTCTGGATGTTGATAAATTGGATTACTTGCCGCGTGATGCACGTGCTTGTAATGTTCCTTACGGAGGCGTCGATGTTGCGCGTCTACAGGGAGCCTTACGTATTCATCCTAACGTTCATAATCAGCGACGTATCGTTGTGACTCACAAAGGGATCAGTCCACTACACTCGCTGCTTCATGCTCGCCAGGAGATGTTTGACAACATTTACTGGCATCACACGACTCGAGCGTTGCAGGTTATGCTGATGCGAGCTGTCCACGATGCTTTATTATGTGGAGCGCTGCAAGTCGAACAACTGGTGGGATTAGACGATGCCTCCCTGCTCTCCCTGCTGGCAGAAGCGCAAATGCCCACCAGTTCCCGTAAGCTGGCAGACGATTTAGAAATGCGTCGTCCCTATAAAGTAGTGATAGAAATCAGCCGCCTGGCTGGTCGCATCTATAATCGCCTGGATGCACTCTTCTGGGATACTCAACGCCGTCGACGTATCGAACAACTGCTTTCAGTCGAACTGGCAAGTGCATTGGGATTAGAAATTGCCGATTACGAGGTACTCTTCGACATTCCACGTCCTGAAAAGTGGGAGATGGATGTGTGGGTGACCTTTAGAAATCCACCCATCGGTATGAACTCGCTAGTAACCTGGGTTGAGGCTACTGGCCTGCAATCGGATGATTTAGCGCGCTATGAACAACATCAACGTCGCATTCGTGTTGTAGTGCCTGAACGGCTGCGCGAGCCTTTACAAGCTCGAAAGGATGATGTGGTATTGCCGGTTTTGGAGCGGTTGGTGGAGATGTAATTGGCGGTAGATAAGCAAAGTGAGTTACTTCTTCCTCTTTTTCTGCTGGTACATCATGCGCATCGCCTTCTCATGTATCCTGCGTGCAGGCGGATACTCATCATCAATCTTGAGTGCATATTCAGAGACGCTGACCGCTTCGCGGTAGCGCTGCAACCTGTACAGGTTATCGGCCTTGATCATCCAGTAGCGCACGTTAGTCGGATCGAATTCCAGGATACGGTCAATAATCTCGCTTGCTTCTTCAAAACGGGCTGTGCCACGTAGAGCGGACATATGGAAGTCCCAGGAAAGAGGACTATCTGGTGCGAGACGCACCAATCGTTGTGTGATCTCTAGCAGGCGCTCAAATTGGCCTGACGTGCGCAGGGCATTCGCCATGAGATTGAGAGCCGAGACCTCATCGGGCGCGATTTCCAGAGCGTGATCCATCGTTACAATGACTTCTTCGAATCGTGCATACCTGCGTAGGATTTCACCTTTTGTCTCCAGGGACAGCAGAAAGTCGGGGTCGAGATCCAGGCTTTGATTGACGGCTTCTAATGCCTCGTACGTTCGATTCATGCGTAGCAGCGCCAGCGCTTTGTTACACCAGGTGCGAGCGTCGCTGGGGTCGAGTTCAATGGCACGTTCCGCATATCGCAAAGCCTCTTCTGCATGATCTTGTAGCAGTTGCTGCCCACAGCGGTTAAACCACGCCAGCGCCAGGTTGGTATCGAGGAGTAGGGCCTGGTCATTGGCAATGGTGGCTTCGGAGATGCGATCGAGTTTCTGTAACGCTCGCGCTTTGCAGGCCAGGGCCAGCGCTGAACTCGGGTCAATTTGCGCAGCGGATTGAGCCATCTCATACATCTTTTCGTAGTCACCAAGCCTATCAAGGGCTAATGCAAGTCCAAGCAGGGCATCTACATCCTCGTGATCATCCTGGAGGAGTTCGTTGAATGCCGTGCGTGCCTCGAGCCATTGTTTGGCTTGCAGGTGTTCGTGGGCCTCGTGCCTGAGTTTCTCAAGTTCGTCCGCTGTTTTTGATTCTGCGCTTCCATCCATAGTATGTTTGCCCTGTTTCGGCTCTGTCTTCTTATCCAATAGAGTTGACCTCCTGCTCCTAAATCCTGTGGGGTATTATCGCATCAATGTCTTATGGTGACAATAGGGTAGGGCAGAGTAGAGAGTCTGCTTTCGGACAAGGCACAATGCTCTATACGGGCATGCTAGCTTTTTCTGGACCTGTCTGCCTGGCGGTGGCTGGGCGATGGCTTGCGATGAGCACACCTGTGAAGAGCACTGTCCAGCCAATCGCCTGGATAATCCAGAAACTACCCTCTAATCCAAAGAAACGGGAGGAACTACCTGCAAAACCAACTAACAAAACACCCACCAGGATCAGTACGTTGGCCCACAACAGGTTAATTGTCTGAACACCTGCCACGCTTGACTGGCGGCGCGCAAGTTTCCACCCTGAATACACGGCCACACCTGCTAACGCCAACAATCCTGCTATATTCAAGATGGGAATGATCGCAAGCGCTACTCCAGATTCCAGAATACCTGTACCCGCTGTGCCCACAACCCTGACAAGATTGGACATGTTGAGAGAGGATATGGAGATCAACACTATCGCTATTACGCTCAGCACGCTCAAGACAACCAGACAAATGCGCGTGACACGAGGGTCTGCTACCAGCGCAATACTGCCCAGACCCAGCCAGGCAGCCGTGAGGGCGGCACCAAGAATATAATAGATGCGGTAGAATACTATACCTGCTATGGTCGTCGGTCCTACGATGACCATGAAGATGTAGGCTAGCGTGGCAAGAAAAGCCATGATCAGGGCGAAGGACCAGTAGAGTTGGAAATTACGCCGTCGTTGTATGTACTGACTCAGGACTACTCCTGCAAAGAGACCAGTTACTACTACATTGATAATGGCGAAGAGCAGTAAAATAGAGTTGCTTGTCACAGTTTGGCCCCACCTTTAATTGAGTATGATTCAGGTTGTGAAGAAGCACAAATGGCCCTTAGAAAGGATACTCCTCGTTGGCATATTCGTCAAGCCTGAAATTTGAGGAAATCTGTGCAATCTTATAGATTTTTATGCGATTTTTAGGTTTTTGCCCGGTCACAAAGGACTCTTGTGGTTCCCTTACCTGCGCGCTTATACTATGAATCAGTGGATAGGAGACCCAACTGAGAACATGGCTCAAAAACTTGATAAAGAAAAACAAGAACAAGCATTGGCGAGGATGCAGCGACAGGAATTGAAAGCGGAGCTGGCTGATAATTACTTGCATTTGCCTCGCAGGCCCCCCAATCGACGCAGGATCATTACATTTATTGTGCTTGGTGTAATTGCGCTGCTGGTGGGTATTTTTGGCTGGCTGGTCTTGCAACCTTCATCAACCCAGCAACCAGTGGCTGGCGTAGCTATAGGTACTGCAGCTCCCGAATTCATATTACCGATTTATGGTGGTAGTGGTATTGGTGGTACTGTAAACTTTCGTGCTTTACGTGGACATCCTGTAATACTCAACTTCTGGTCCGAATCTTGCGATCCCTGTCGTACAGAGATTCCCTACCTGGAGCGAATTTACTCGCACTATGGAGCGGAGGGTAAATTCGCGCTGCTGGGCATCAATCAAGCCGATCCCAAGGATGATATTGCCAGATTTGGCGCAGATTTTAATGTTACCTATCCTCTCCTTTTTGATAAGGGGGGCACAACCAATGCTAATTATGTTGTAACGGCTATTCCGACCACCTATTTTATCGACAGTAGCGGTATTGTACGCTCTGTTTTTGTAGAGCCACTAACTCCTCAAACGATGCGCCAGGGACTCTCCTCAGTAGGAATCAGCATGTAGTGCTGCTACCTATCCCAATAAGTGAGCGCTTATGGTACTCAAATGTGCTTCAGGTAAGTATAATTTGTAAGAGAGATCGTAGTACTATATACCACAGTTAGGAAGAATATACATGTCATTAGAAGTTACTACATCCCAAACATCTGTCAGTAACCAGAGAATTTCCGCAGAGCAAGTTCGCCGGGAACATGCAGAAGAGTTGGATGCGATAGCCCGTTTCCAGCGAGTCTCCAATTACCTGGCAGCAGCACAGATTTATCTCAAGCAGAATGTCTTGCTTAAGGAGCCATTAAAACCCGAAGATATTAAAGATCGCTTGTTGGGGCATTGGGGTACCAGCCCGGGCATCAACATGATCTATGCCCACCTCAATCACTTGATCACGCGCTATAATATCGACATGTTCCTGGTCACGGGACCAGGACACGGTGCTCCCGCCAACCTGGCTAACCTCTATTTAGAGGGCACACTCCAGGAATACTACCCGGACCTGACCTTTGATTGGACTGGAATTGAACAATTCGTGCGGCGCTTTTCCTGGCCTGGCGGCTTTCCCAGCCACCTGTATCCAGGCGTTCCAGGCACTATTCACGAAGGTGGAGAGTTGGGTTATGCGCTGGCAACTGCTTTTGGCGCTGCTATGGACAATCCAGACTTGATTGTAGCCTGTATCGTAGGCGATGGTGAAGCGGAGACTGGCCCGACCGCTACTGCCTGGCATAGCTACAAGTTTATTGACCCTGTGGAATCTGGCGCGGTACTTCCCATCTTGCACTTGAATGGCTACAAAATTGCTAACCCTACAATCTACGGTACCATGAGCGATCAGGAGCTCTTCGCTCTGTTTTCTGGCTATGGCTATCAGCCCATTTTTGTAGAAGGCGACGATCTAAATGCATCGCTTTACGGAGCTATGGAACTAGCCTATCACAAGATTAGACGCATTCAGCAGACGGCTCGTTCTGGACAACCTGTTGTCAAACCACAATGGCCAGTGATCCTTTTCCGTTCTCCAAAGGGCATGACAAGCATAAAAGAATTAGATGGAGAGCCTATTGTCAATTCTTATCGCTCACATCAGGTGCCAATTACGGATCCAAAAACGAATCCTGAACACCTGCGCTTATTAGAAGGTTGGCTGCGTTCCTACCATATTGAG
>JBKPBA010000392.1:0-5249 GCA_046726675.1 Chloroflexota bacterium | reverse complement strand
CAATGGGAGTAGGTGAATTTAATCCTTTCGTGTCCTTTTTACGATACCTTTGCATCTTGTCTATTGAGGCAATTTCAGGCATCGTTGCCTGGATAATTGTTCCCTTTGATTTCTTATCAAAGATTCCAAGCAGTGAAATTTAGGAGAACATATGCGAAGAAACGATTTCGTGGAAACTTCACGATCATCAGTGGTGAGCACGAGCATGATCGTAAGGTTGTGCCTGTCACTTCTAGCCATTGTTGGTAGTTTTGCACTAGCATGGATGTTATTAGATATCAGCCAGGCACATGCTTCAGGAATAATTGAGACATCTACACAGAAGAATCCCTGGGCTATAGCTATTGATAAATATAATCGCGTTTGGGTCACGGAGCCTGGTTGCGATGCTGAACCGTCTTGTTCGACCACCTTCCCTTCATATATCGGTGAGTACAAGAATTCGGATGCGCTTTTACACAACTACCTCGAGCCTCAAGGATACTCAAGCCCGGTTTTCCTTGCAATTAAAAGCAATGGCACAATCTGGTTTACCGAACCTAAGACAAACGCAATCGGGAAACTGATCCCTTCAAATCCGCCGGCATGGCATCAATGGAAGGTTCCCACACTGAACGCCAATCCATACGATTTGGTCTTCGATAAAAATGGCAATATCTGGTTTACCGAGTACTCCGGTAACAAAATTGGCTTCTTCAATTCTACAACTCACAAGTTTGTAGAAAATGCTATTCCCACATCTGGAAGCCAGCCTTACGGTATTACCAAAGCTCCAAATGGCGATATTTGGTTTGTAGAGAATACACAGCAGAAAATCGGGAGCTTTACACCCACTACATCCGGCACAGTTACAATCACCGAACATATTATTAACAATCCAGGCGGCCCGACGCCTCATTTGATTACTGCCGATAGCGCCGGCAATATTTGGTATAGTGAAGGATTTTCAGGAGATATTGGCGAGTTTGTTCCGCAAAAAAATACCTTTACCAACATTAATGTATCAGTTGGTTTTACTCAAAAGCATATCTCAGGCATCGCAGTTGATAATACCGGGCGCATCTGGTTTGATGACTCGTTGAATGCGCGTATTGGTGTCTATGATCCCACGTCGAAAAAGATAGCATCGTTCACACTCAACAATCTCAATGTACATCCACATAATGGTCTCGCGATAGATAACAAAGACAACACCTGGGTTGCTGAAGTATTTGGTGGCCCAACAGGTTCGCTGGCAAAGATACCTGCTGGCACGCTCTAATCCGCAGTCTAGTATTTGATCAGTACTTCGTATTTCTGGTTGTAGAAACTGCTCCCAGTTGTGGTATGATGATGTCAATTCAATTACAGGAGGGAATAATGGAGCTTTCACTACGACTTGATACGTTGGGAATGGTGGAGTTGCGCTACTTACGTGGTAGAGAGCGCTACCGGGACTGGCCTCCATTTCGTTTTATGGCAGCCTCACGACAGGCGCGTGTCTTTGCATATATGAACCGGGATGTAGTCGATCAACTCCACCAGCAGATATTAGCTGTGGAAGAAGCGGCCGGTCTGGGTTCAGACGATGAAGATGAAGTTGAAGACAGCGAAATAGAAGAAACAGGCGAGAAAAAAGATAGACTGCAGGGGGAACGAGAAAGTGCCCCTCTCTCTCCAGCCTTTGCCCAGGCGCTTGAACGGCTGAACGATCTTGCACGCCAACGTTTACCAGAAGCTGGAAGCAATGCAGAATCTACTGGTGAAGAGTTGGCTGAGAGTGAGTTAACTTTAGGGGATGAAGAAGATGCCCTTGAGCAATTGCAAGAAGCCTTTGTTCAGATGATGGAGGTTGTGCGTGAACTGGCTGAGGAACTTTCAACCGATGCACTTAAGCTCACCAGTCGTTTCCGTTGTGCACGTATAGAAGTGTTCTTTACACAAACTGAGCCAGATGAAGATGACGAAGAAGATGACGTTTTAGAGACTGAAGAGGAGCTTGGGGTTGAAGAAGGTCTACTACAAGTTGAGCTTGCACTGGTCCTACGCCTCTATGAAGAAGGGCATGCCAAACCCGATGATCTACCTGCTGTAGAATTGCAACTCGACGTTGACGATTTTGAACGTCTGCACGAAACACTTGATGTTGCCATTGATAGAGAAAGGCGTAGCAGTCGCCGCCGCCGCTAAGGAATATTGTGTTGCGAAGTATTACTATTGAAGATCTGTACCAATTTAAGCAAGTAAGCAAGCCACGTATTTCACCTGATGGTCAGCGAGTAGCATTTGTTGTTACAACAATCGATGAGGGAAAGCAGGAATATCATTCCTCAATCTGGATCGCCGCTACAGATGGTGGAGAGGCGAAACGCTTTACGGGTGGTGCATCTAATGCTCATAGCCCAAACTGGTCACCAGATGGGCGATGGCTTGCATTTGTCACAGATCGAGAGGGCGAACCTGCTGGCAAAGATCAGACAGAGCAGAAAAAGCAAGGAAAAGGCATGTCTTATCCAGATCGTGAACGACGCTTCGCGTCTAGTGCTGCGCACTCACACGATCTGAAAGGCAACTCACAAATCTGGCTTATTCCAACCGATGGCGGAGAGGCGCGACAACTCACGTTTATGCAACATGGGGCTTCTAATCCTGTCTGGTCGCCGGATAGCAAACAGATAGTATTTAATGCGCAAGTTGGACCGGCTGATGAAGAAAATGAGGATGGCAAAACACTGCCTAAAGTACGTGTCATTGATCGATTATGGTACCGCCTCGATGGCGTCGGCTTTATCTATGAAAGACGCAATCACCTTTTCCTGATCGATGCCGCTGGCGGTGATGCACAACAACTTACTGAGGGTGATTGGGACGATACTGATCCCTCCTGGTCTCCTGATGGTTCACACATTGCTTTTGTCTCCAGCCGCGCGGAAGACCGCTGGCGCTTGCCCTGCCCTGATATCTATACTTTGACTATAACCAATGGGAAAGCTGGTAATCTGAAGTGCCTGACCAATGGTTCGCTAGTGTGCAGTGCGCCTTCCTGGTCACCTGAAGGCTCTGCTATCGCATTCATAGGTGGTCTCAAGCTCCATTCGGGCGGGCATCAAGACCTTTACACTATCCCTGCAAGTACGGTACAAGGCTCCGCAACCTGTTTGTCTCAAGATTTTGAAGGCACCTTTCAGGATTGGACGAATAGCGATATAGGCGATGAGCATCTTTCACCTGCTCCTACCTGGTCAACCGATGGAAGAACACTTTATGCTCTCGCAAGTCACAGGGGAGCTTCACGCATCTTCGTTATATCAACCAGTGGCGCTGGTACAAATCCACCGACGCTCACCCCTGGAGAAGTACATACACGCGATTTCAGCATTGATCAGTCAACCAGCAAGATGGCTTTACTGATTGCAAGTCCAACACGATTACAGGAAATCTTTGTGCGATCAGTGGCGCCAGAAAGTGAGTTGCATCGTTTGACTACATTCAACGATGCTTTGCTTAGTGAGATAGACTTATCCACTCCGGAGTATATGTCTTATATAGGAGCGGATGGCTGGCCAATGGATGGCTGGATAATGAAGCCACACAATTTTGATGAATCTAAAAAATATCCGTTGATCGTGGAAATTCATGGTGGCCCTGAAACACAGTATGGCTATGGCTTTTTCCATGAGATGCAGTTATTGACCGCTGACGGTTACGTTGTTCTCTACACGAATCCACGAGGTAGTTGCGGCTATGGACGTGAGTTTTCGTTAGCGGTAAGAGGAGCCTGGGGCGAGAAGGATGCGCTAGATATTATGGCTGGCGTGGATGCCTTGTTGCAAAAAGGATACATCGACGAGCAGCGTATAGGTGTTACTGGTGGCAGTTACGGGGGTTATATGACGAACTGGCTGATAGGGCATACAGACCGCTTCAAAGTAGCAGTAACTGATCGCAGCGTCACAAATCTAGCTTCTGACTTTGGTTCTTGCGACTTTGGTTGGATGTTTGATGAGGATGAACTGGAAACGACTCCGTGGGATGACCTTGATCGCTATATGCGTATGTCGCCTATCACTTACGTCAAGGATATCCATACACCCTTACTTATTATTCATAGCGAGCAGGATCTGCGCTGTAGTATCGAACAGGCGGAACAACTCTTTGCTTCCCTCAAATATCTTGGGCGCGAAGTGCTTTTTGTACGTTTTGAGGGCCAGAGTCATGGACTTTCTCGCGGTGGCCACCCGAAGTTGCGCCTTGAGCGTTTGCGGCATATCCTTGGTTGGTTCGCGAAGTATCTGAAGTAAACTTGCACTTGAACCTGGTGTGGTCAATCTCCGCCAGATTCGCCTGTCTATGGCCTCAACATTCCTATTTTATTAGCACCTGCTTCTGTGAACCACAACGAATCGTTTGCTCCCATCACTACGCCGAGGGGCAAACTGCCACTACTCGGAATAGCATAGTTGATAAAGCGGTTGGCAGTAACATCGAGATACACAATCACGTTCTCAGCAGTAATTGTCACCCATACCTGGCTTTTAGGAGTGATGGTGATCCCATACAGCCCGCCCGATGAAGGTGCATAATATGGTGTGAATGTAGAGGTCTTCGGATTGAAGCTAAGTAGGAGACCAGATGAGAACGAAGTAGCCCAGATGATGCCCTGAGCATCGGCTGTGATCTCCATTAGTGGTGTCGATGATCCTTGCATTGAAAAATAGCTGATCTGGCCTGTTGTAGGATCCAGGCGACCAATATGGCTCGTACTGGCCTCCGTGAACCAGACATTGCCCTGCGGATCGATAGCGATGCCGTATGGATTAAGCGCCTGCGTCGTCCTTGTAGCTGTAAGGGGATATTGTTGAGTCTGCCCACTTTGCATATTAAGCCGACCCAGAGCATTGGCGTTTAATTCGGTGAACCAGACATTGCCCTGTTTATCGAGCGCCAGGTCATTTGGTGCGCTTGGGAGTGTGAGAGTTTTGCCAGGAAGCCCTGGATCAGGTACAGTCAGAGTAGGTAAAGGATACGTTTGAAATTGCCGGGTAGCAGGTAAGTAATGGCCGATATAATTGGCGTATTGTTCCGCGAACCAGATTGTGTCATCGGAAGCGACTACTACTCCCATAATGCCTGAGCGCCCGTGTGGTGGTGTAATCTGTTGAAATTTTTGAGTGTGAGGATCAAAGACGGCGAGAAAATTATGACCCATCTCACCGAACCAGATACGATCCGTATGATCAATGGCAGGTCGCATAAGCCCACTGTTGGGC
>JBKPBA010000391.1:0-5401 GCA_046726675.1 Chloroflexota bacterium | reverse complement strand
CGCGCCAGGACGAGCGAGGATACTGACACCAGCCACGGGATCATCATCGGCTCCTCCGGCGAGAAAACCCGCCACCTATCCCGACGGATTAACGGTCCGCGAGGTCGAAGTGCTGCGCCTGCTCGCTCAGGGCTTGACCAGCGCGCAAATTGCCGAACAACTCGTCATTGGTGTGGTCACGGTCAATTTCCATGTGCGCTCGATCTACAGCAAGCTAGGAGTGACCTCTCGAGCCGCGGCGACCCGGTATGCTCTGGAACACCACCTGGTGTGAGCTTTCCCCTGGCTCACCGCACCCGCTCATGCCTCTGCATGTCCTTTGCCCGTAATCGCCTCCCCCTCAATTCTGACGGGCATCTTCGTCCCTCTTACTTCCTGCTTCTTGCGAGAATCCCTCAATTCTGACGGCGTATTTTCAGCCACCCTACGCTAGACTTGTGAGCAGAAAGTGTAATTTGCCATTATGGTAAGCCTCGATTGTCATAAAGATTTGCCCAAGATTGAGCATAACCTTCTCTTCAATGGTTGAGCTTTGACAGGAAGGTTTGGAGGAGAATGGTAATCTCTGACGCGAAGCCACGTTTGTTGTGATTTCAACGCGCGCTCGGTCTAAAGGGTGACCGAGCAGAAAGGAAAAGAACCATGTCAATACAAAACACCGAACAACCGAAGAGCGCAAGCCAGATCGTCGCCGAAGCACGTCAAACCATTCCCGAAATCACGGTTGCGCAAGCGAAGAAGGAGCTGGATCAGGGACAGGTCAGCCTGGTGCTTGATGTCAGGGAACCCGCTGAGTGGGAGAAAGGACATATTCCAGGAGTGGTGCTGGCCCCACGTGGCATGCTGGAGTGGTATGCCGACCCGACAACGCCCTATGCCAAACCAGAACTCACGACGAAACAGGACGCTCGTATCATCGTCGCGTGCGCATCGGGTGGGCGCTCGATGCTGGCGGCCGAGACGCTCAAGAAGATGGGCTACACCAATGTGGTGAACATGGCTGGCGGATTCAACGAATGGAGCAAGCAAGGGTTACCCGTCGAGTAGGATAGGGTAGAGATGGAATGACCGTTCGTCCAGGCGAGGTGTTACATGATCTACTATCGAGTTGCCTTACAAGGGAAGCAATCAGCCACGTGGCGCTGGAAGTCATGCACGCTCACCTCGCTTGATGGCGTGCTGGGCTTACTGAACTTGTACCGCTGTGTGCCCAGGGAGCACATCCGCGTGTTCCTGTCCTCCTCGACTGAGCAGATGGATGCGATGCTCAGCCGGGCCAACCAGGGGTTGCTCTCCACCGCCATCACCGTCGATCAACTCTGGGATAAGCACTGCATGAGTTGGATTGAGATAAGACGGCTTGAAGTAGAACTGGGTGCAGGGTGCGATCATGATCATCCCTACACCTGGAGCTTGCCTCCCTCGGGACAGCAAATGCTCGCCTGGACGAGGCTGCGAGCACTGCGAGAGCGTAGTGAGTTCGAGTCCTAGGCGGTTCTTTAACTCCATCTTCCGTTGCTTCAGACTGAGAATGTGCGCGCAAAAACCATGTCTGCTAGCGTCTAAATCACTGGTAAAAGCTGTAAGAGAGATGGCTGGATCGAGCAACAGCTTTACAAATGTGAGGGAGAGCTCAAGAGCCGCCCTCCACTGCTTTATATATAGAAAGAACAAAAGCGAGTGATATCCAATGAACATACTCTTCTTAACGACTGCTCATAATAGCTTAAGTCAGCGTGCGTTTGTGGAATTGGTCGATCGCGGGCATACAGTTGTCGTGGTGATTGTCTCAAGTGAAGAAGTGATGATCGAAGCGGTCGAACGTGAACACCCCGATCTGATCGTGGCTCCTATGTTAAAAAAAGTGATTCCTGCCGCCATCTGGCAACACCATACGTGTCTTATCGTCCATCCAGGGATCAAAGGAGACCGAGGGCCATCGTCATTGGACTGGGCCATCCTTACTGCTCGCGAGGAATGGGGCGTCACCCTCTTGCAAGCAGGCGCTGAAATGGATGCTGGAGATATCTGGGCTTTGCGTACCTTTGCCATGAGAGCGGCGAGCAAGAGTCACCTCTATCGACACGAGGTCACGGAAGCCGCCATCCAAGGACTGTTAGAAACGATCGCAAAAGTTGAGAGCAAGACTTTTATACCAGAACCCCTGGATTATAGCAGGGAAGATGTCAAAGGCCGTTTGCAAGCCTCCATGAAGCAAGCTGATCGTGCCATCGATTGGAGAGATTCGAGCGCCTCTATTCTCAGGAAGATTCGCTGTGCGGATAGCTTTCCAGGTATTTTAGATACGATACTTGGCGTGCAGTGCTATCTCTATGGCGCCCATGAAGAAGGGGTGCTCAGAGGGATAGCTGGTGAGATCATTGCCACACGTGATGGAGCAATCTGTCGAGCAACGGGCGATGGTGCCATGTGGATCACGCATCTGAAGCAAAAAGGCACTGATGGACAGCCATCCTTCAAGTTACCGGCGACACAAGTGCTTGGTGACCGGCTGGCTTCTGTAGCGGATGTTCCTTTAGCGGTAGACCAGGCGTACGACGGACGAACCTACCGTGACATCTGGTATGAGGAAAGGCAGGAGGTCGGGTATCTCCATTTTGAGTTTTACAATGGAGCCATGAGCACCGAGCAGTGCCAGCGCCTGCGAGAAGCGTTCCTGCTCATACGCCGGCGACCAACAAAAGTGATTGTGCTGATGGGTGGCGCTGATTTCTGGTCAAATGGTATTCATCTGAACGTCATTGAAGCCGCCGTTGACCCTGCGCAACAGTCCTGGCGCAACATTGGGGCCATGGATGATCTGGTGCGGGAACTCATCACCACCGACTCCCACCTGGTGATCTCTGCCCTGCAAGGAAATGCAGCGGCAGGGGGAGTGATGCTGGCGCTTGCGGCAGATTGTGTCTATGCCAGAAAAGGGATTGTGTTCAACCCACATTATCAAGGCATGGGCAAGCTGTATGGATCGGAATACTGGACCTACTTATTACCGAAACGGGTAGGAGAAGAAAAGGCGCGTGAACTGACAGAAGCGCTGCTACCGATCAGTACCACGACCGCACACCAGATTGGGTTACTTGATGATGCCTTTGAGGAGGATGCGGCAAGCTTCCGTGAGCACATCAGCAAACTTGCTGAGGAGCTTGCCAGCAGTCATCGCTGCGAGCGCATACTAGAGGAAAAGCGTCACACTCGGAAGCACGATGAAGCAAGGAAGCCGTTGCAAGCCTATCGAAATGAAGAATTGCGGCGGATGTGGCTGAATTTCTTCGGTGCAGATCGAAGTTATCATCTGGCTCGCAAGAACTTTGTGTACAAAGGGCTCATGAGAGCAGAGATTCTGGATGGACGGGCCATGAGCGCGGAGATCAAGGCGGAGTTGCGCGGCGAGGTGCGCCACACTTTGGAGAAACTGGGGCAGGCTCCTGGCCTGGTGATTGTGCGCATAGGGGGTGAAGCGGCCTCTGGGGTCTATAGCAAGACAATCCTGCGTGTGGCCGAGGATGTGGGCATCAATGCTCGCCTCGAACAATTACCTGTGCATACGTCAGCCGAAGCATTGCGGGCCCTGCTGGTGCAGTTGAACCATGATCAGGCCGTACACGGTATTCTCGTGCAGATGCCGCTTCCGGCGCACCTCTCGCACAAGATGGTGGCAGAGACGATTGCTTCCAACAAGGATATCGATGGCATCAGCCCACACAGCGCCGGGAATCTCTTGCTTGGTCTGCCCAGTTTCCTGCCTTCGACGGCGGCAGCGGTGATGGAGATGCTTGAGCGAACGCGTACGCCGCTTGAGGGAAGGCGAGTGGTGGTCATCAGTCGCAGCAATGTGGTGGGAAAGCCGCTGGCTCTGATGCTTTTGCAGAAAAACGCAACGGTGACGATCTGCCACTCGCATACAACGAATCTGGCGGCTTTGACGCGCCAGGCGGATGTGCTGGTAGCGGCAGCTGGCTGCGCCAGGATGGTGACGGCTGAGATGGTCAAGCCCGGAGCGGTCGTCATCGACGTAGGCATCAACGTGCTGCTCGATGGTGCCATGGTGGGCGATGTTGATTTTGCCTCCGTGCGTGAAGTTGCCGGAGCGATCACACCTGTACCGGGCGGTGTCGGGCCGCTCACCAATGTCGTGCTGCTCAGGCAATGCGTGCAGGCGGAGTGGCAACTGGCGGGCGAGGAAAAGGATTTTCAAGCCGCTGCTTGAGGCCTTAAAGCTTATTCGGAAACCGACCAGATCTGTCGTAGCTCAGCGTGGCGGTTGGTGATATACTGAGGCATTGTTGAAGGAGTATGAGCGTGAGCAAGGAAGAGCAAGTCATGAACTCAGAAAATTACGAATATCGAGGGTTCCTTGCCTCTGCGTGGGACCTGCTCCGTGGGGATACTTCTGAATGGTCGGACAAACCTTTCTATAGAGACATTATTCTTCAGAACGGCCAACCTGCTCTGGATATCGGATGCGGAACAGGCCGTTTGTTGCTCGACTATCTCGCTGCTGGGATCGATATTGATGGCGTCGATAACTCGCCAGAAATGCTGGCGATCTGCGGAGAGAAAGCGCAGAAACTTGGTCTTCACCCCACGCTTTTCCAACAAAGCATGGAGGCACTGGACGTACCGCGAAGATATCGCACCATCATGGTGCCGTCGAGCTCCTTTCAATTGGTCATAGACCCGAACGCAGCTACACAAGCCATGAGGCGCTTTTTCCATCATCTTGAGCCAGGGGGAATTGTGGTGATGCCCTTCATGATTCTTTGGCAAGGGCGAGTCACAGACCAGATCGTCACGGGGGAGTGGGAGTTGATTGCGGAACAAGTCAGGCCTGAGGATGGCGTTCTGATACGCCGCTGGACACGCTCTACTTACCATCTTCCCCAGCAACTCGAGGACACAGAAGATCGGTACGAGGTCGTTTGTGAGGGCGAAATCATTGCCTCGGAACTCTACACTCGCTCCCCTACCATCCGATGGTATACCCAAGAACAGGCCATGCACCTCTATGACGAAACGGGTTTTACGAACATTCGCATGCTAAGCGAGTTCAGCCAGGTGCCTGCTTCTCAAGAAGACACGATCTTCTCAATCTTAGGAGCATGGCCGGCACGCTGAAGCGAGCCTGATCTGAGAAGAGACGAGTTCAACGCCGGATTTTGTAACTGTCGCTCACATAAAAGTGGCAAGCCAGTCGCTCAGGTGAGGGCTCTCCTATATAGTATAGTGCCCGTTGCGTTACTTTTGTTCCTCGGCCAGAAATCCCACTGGCAAGCTTCATTTCTTCCACATGAAACTCCTTGCCGATTTAATCGATTTCTGCTACTATACAGGAGCAGCAAGAAAATAGAGCAATTCACCGGGACTTCTTTCTGCTTAGATT